>NZ_AQOQ01000014.1:0-102249 GCF_002888555.1 Alcanivorax sp. MD8A
TCAGCGGATTCTTCCGGGCAAAGCTGCTCGGTGAGCGGGTTGGAACCTGAGATCAGGTCCTGCACGTCAGCAAAGGCGGCACCGGCTTCCGTCAGACAGTCGATCGGCGTGGTCGGGCCAACGTCACCGGCAGCGGTTTCCGGACAGAACTGTTCCAGCACCGGCGCCAACGGATTGTCACCACCGCCACCACCGGGCAGACCGCTTTCAGCCGCTTCGGTGAAACAGGCGGCAGGATCAATCGGCGTCGTTTGTGCGGCTTCCGGGCACAGGTTTTCGGTCAGAGGGTTCGGGCCCAACAGCAGGTCCTGAACATCCTGGAAGTTACCACCGGCTTCGGCCAGGCAGTCAAACGCGGTTGAGGCACCGATTTCAAGCTGTGCGGTTTCGGGACAGAACTGTTCCATGACAGGAGCAAACGGATTGCTCGGGTCGCCCCCATCGCCACCGTCACCGCCATCTCCACCGCCATCACCGGGGAAACCACCCGCCCCCATCAGGGCTTCGGCGAAACATTTCGGTGGGTCGATGCGGCCATCTGCCGAATCTTCCGGGCAGATCTGGCTGGTCAACTCATTGCTTTCGGTAATCAGGTCATAGATGGCCACATAGTTACGGCTGGCTTCATCCAGACAGTTCATCGGGGTTTCTTCGTTAAACTCACCGGCCCCGGCTTCCGGGCACAGTTGCTCGGTAATCTGGTCAGCACCAGGCAAGCCACCGCCATCACCGCCGCCAGGCAAACCGCCGCTGCCCGCAGCTTCAGCGAAACAGTTCGCCGGATCCACCTCGCCATCAGCGGATTCTTCCGGACAGATCGCTTCAGTGATCGGGTTGGAACCACCAATCATGTCACCCACGTTTTGCAGGTTGCCGGCAGCTTCCTGCAAACAGGCCGCCGGAAAACTGGCGCTACCATCGAACGACGTATCGGTGTCGTAAATAAAATCCTGATCCAACAGTTCGCCGTTGAACGTCAGGGTGGCATCAAAGGCCTGTGCCGCTTCGGGACAGAACTGTTGAACCACCGGATTCAGCGACAAGGTATAGCCGGTATCTTCCTCAGCCTCCTCTTCGCCTTCGTCCATACAGGCTTCCGGGCTGATGTTGCCAAGCTCGTCAGGCGCACTACTGGTGGCCGGACAGAGCGCATCAGTCAGCGGGTTTTCCTGATCAATGATGTCTGCGATTTCTGGTGGCAGGGCACGGGCGGCTGCGCCCGCGGCGTCTGCGGCCGGCGAAGAACTGCCGCCACCGCCACCGCAGGCGGCCAGCATGGCCGCAAGGGCGCTGCTACCTACCAGAAGTTTGAGTTGATTAGCCAAGGTGAACCCCTCCATGTGCTTTGTCGTTATGTTCCCCCCTTGGGGAGATTGCATGTGCGACTATGGAAGGGATGTGCAATCTGCTGTAGAGCAACGCCGTTGACAGAATGTAAGCGAGCGTAGCCAGCGTTACCCGATCGTGTCTGAAGACGGGTCAACGCAACTTTTTGATAACAGATCCATGCTTATCACTTGGAAGAGCCCATCACCACGGAGGCATGGGCGCGCACATGGCGGTGGTTATCCGTCTTGCTGAGATGCGGGTGCACGAAAGCGCCGATTTCGCGAAATGCCTGCCCGGCCTCGGGCAACCAGGCAGACAGCGCCTGAAACACGTGGGGCATGTTTTCCCACACCTGCAACCGACAGGCCACGCCCGCCGCCTCGGCGCGCTGAGCAATCCGCTGGGCATCGCTGAGCAGCACCTCTGTGCTGCCAACCTGAATGATCATGGGCGGCAGGCCTGTGAAATCCGCAAATACGGGTGACAATGCAGGCGCTGCAGGGTCCTCTCCGCGACTATAGGAGGCCGACACGAAACGCAGTGCGTCCAGGGGAATCAGGGGGTCTTTGTCCACATTGTCACGAATCGAATCACCAGAGCAGGTCAGATCGCCCCAGGGACTAATGAGCACAGTACAGGACGGCAACGGCAAGCCCATTTCACGCAGCCGCAGCAGAGTGACCAATGACAGATTGCCTCCGGCAGAATCCCCGGCGAAGACAATCTGCTGCGGATCATAGCCCTGCGACAACAGGGCCCGATAGGCGCTCACCGCATCCTCAAGGGGAGCCGGGTAACACCAGTCCGGCGGCTGCCGGTAGTCCAGCGCCAGCACTTTTGCCCGGCAATAGTGGCTCATTCGCCAAGTCACTGCCCGGTGCGATCGCGGTGAACCAAAAAAATAGGCACCGCCATGAAAATACAGCACCACTCGACTGGCCCGCACCTGCCGGCCGGCGATCAACCATTCACCGGGTACGCCCCCCACATGTGCACGGGCAATGTGCACATCCGATGGAACCGGTAAGGCAAGCGTTGCCGCATCAAACCCCAGTTGTGAAAACTTCATGAACCGCGGGGTAAAGCGCACCCGATTCACCACCGGTTTCACAACCCCTCGCAGAGCGGCGCCAATGGCCTTGCCCTGCCAGCTGACGGCACGAAAATACTGGTTGTTATTGTCGTTCATTGCATCGTTATTCCACTGGCCCAAAACCAGAGTAAGTGGTCATTCTTTGGGGAACAAGCCACAATAGCCTCAGCTTTGTTGATCAATGAACGACAGGAAGACGAGACGCGGTATGGAATCACTGCGCCAACGCTGGCGGCATATCATTTTTGGTACCGATACCCCGGCCGGGCAGCTGTTTGATGTGCTCCTGATTGTGGCGATTCTCGGCAGTGTGGTCGCGGTAATGCTGGATAGCGTTTCCGGACTCCATGAGGATTACGGCACCTGGCTATACGCCGCCGAATGGTTTTTTACCCTTCTCTTCACACTCGAATATGGGGTACGGCTTTGGGTCAGTGATCGCCCGTTGCGCTATGCACGCAGTTTTTTCGGCATCGTTGACCTGCTTTCCATTATCCCCACCTACCTGAGCCTGTTTGTTCCCGGCTCCAATTATCTGCTGACCATCCGTGCTCTGCGTGTGCTGAGAGTCTTCCGGGTGATGAAGCTGGCCAAGTTCATGGGCGAAGCCAATCAACTGGGGCTGGCACTGGTACGAACCCGGCGCAAGATTGCCGTATTCATGTTTTCGGTTTTTGTGGTGATCATTATCTTCGGCAGCCTGATGTATGTCGTCGAGGGCCCCAGGAACGGCTTCACCAGCATCCCGCGCAGTATTTACTGGGCCATCGTCACGATCACCACGGTCGGTTACGGCGATATTTCCCCGCAGACGCCACTGGGGCAACTGATTGCATCACTGGCCATGATCACCGGCTACGCCATCATTGCGGTGCCTACCGGCATCGTCACAGCCGAAATTTCTGCCGCGCGCACCAGCATGCAGTACGAGCGCGAGTGCACCCATTGCCACCGCCACGCGCACGACCCGGATGCCCGGTTCTGCAAGCAGTGTGGCAATGAGCTGCCAAAGTTGTCGCTGAAAGGGCCGGATGGCTAAGCTTGCTATGCCGTGCGTCTACGGCTTAACCGCAACGGTGAGGTGTCAGGGCTTGCGTCCCCTGGGCAGAGGCACTGTTCCTCGTGCAGGTCCCAGAGGATCATGAACCTCTGGGACTACCATTTTTCTGCCTTTTGCGTCAGACGTCCGACCTATCTGCTTTACCGCTAATCCGCGATCAACCTTAAATAAGGCCCTCGCGCTCCAGCACTTCAATAAACAGGGAAGGCTCCGGGCGAATCCGGTAGTTATCGGTCAGATGCTGGAACACCAATCGCCCTTGAGCGTCCAGGATCAACACCGTGGGCATGACCGTATCACTGTCATAGCCCAGCACCTCGAGTCCCGCCGGCGTGCCCCCCGCGTCGAGAATCCCCAGCGCACGGGCGGCAGCATTGTCATCATCTCGCAGATAGTCAAAATTCACTGAAAACTGTTTCGCCAGTTCCGCCGACTGGGCATGGGATTGCGGACTGATCAGCGCCACACGTACCCCCTTTTCTTGCAGGGACTGATAGGCCGCTGCCACTTCGCGTATCTGGGCAAGACATAACGGACACCAGTTACCCCGAAAGAACAACATCACCACCGGGCTGCCCGCAAAGTCCGCCACCGTCACCGGACGATTCTCAAGATTGGTAAACTGTACTGCCGGCAGCATTTCACCGACTTTCGCCACCACCGGGCGCTGTTGATAACGGCTGTACCAACGAATATAGAGATGCACCCCGGCCAGATTCAGCACCGCAAGCGTGGTCATTAACCAACAGGCATGCCCGGCCAGAAACAGACTGATCACGGCTAGGGTGCCCAGCATTGAGGGCCAGAAGACCCAGGGCAATGACGCACTGGTCCGTGCCGGTTTCCCCAGAAACAGCCATCCCAGAAACACCAGCATGGGAACAGCGGCAAGCAGCAACGCCAGCGACGCCAGATTCCCGGACGACACCAGCAACCACAGAGCGAAGACGACCGTGGCTACCGCGAGGGAAATCAGACCGGAAATAAACAAGGATTTGAGACTTTTCATGGACAACCCCATTGTGCATTCGCCATTGGATGCACAATGGGGACAGGCGTTACAAAAGAAATCAGGCGCTGCAGGTTTCCAGAAGACCGCGCAGCTCCGGAATACACGAGCCACAGTTGGTGCCGGCCTTGCAGCACTTGCCAATGGCTTCCACGGAATCAGCGCCCTCTTCCACTGCTGCCTCGATAGTCTTCTGTCGAACCTGATGACAGCTGCAAATCACCGGCCCCAGATCGGGACCGGCATCTGCGGGTTGCCCGGCCAGAATCGATAGCGCCTGCACTTCACTGCCTTCAGTGAAGCACGTCGCCAGCCACTCCACGTCACACAGCGGCAGGGTTTCGCCAATGGCCAGCCAGGCAATCAGCTTGCCATCGCTGTCCAGAGCCGCACGGCGGAAATGCCCGGTAGAGGGATCATTCAGCGCCAGCCACTGGGCGGCCTCTGGCATCCATTCGTGAAGTTGTTGTTCGGTTAGGTCCGCATCGCCGGCCAGCCGATAGCGTTGTACCTGGCCCGCCTGCAAAAATGCATCGACGGGAACTCGGGCCCAGTACTCCACGGCGGGCGGGGTTGCCGCCGTGAACAACCAGCCATGCCAGCGGGGTTGCCAGTCGCTGACATTAACCGGCGTATGTTTGAACGCTGGCTGGCCGGAATGCGGATCCAGACGTGCCGGTACCAGGGCATCAACCCGGGCCCGACGAGAAAACTGATCAGTCCAGTGCATGGGCATAAACGCGGTACCGGGACGCTGCCCGCCATCGCTTTTAACCCGCACCAACGCATCACCCACCCGGCTGGTCAGGCGGACAAAACCGCCATCTGCGAGTCGGTAACGCTCGATGTCTTTGGGATGCAAAGCCGCAAACGGCTCGCTGAGGTGGGCAAACAAGCGACCTGCGCGCCCGGTGCGCGTCATGGTGTGCCACTGGTCGCGAATACGGCCACTGTTGAGAATGATCGGGAAGCTGTCGCCAATCTCGCGCACCACCGGATTCTCGCAGGCCACAAAACGGGCACGGCCATCCGGGGTGGAGAACGTGCCGTCCGCAAAGCAACGGGCACCGCCCTGCAGTGGCCATTGTTGGGGCTGCCACTGCTCGTATTGGTCGGCACTCAGTTCCGCCGCAGCAGTCAGGTCAAGCCGCTTGCCAAACCGGCCTGCCAATGCGGTGAGCGCCGAGTACTCGGCAAAAATTTCGTGTTCGTGCTGATAACCGAATCCCTGGCTGTACCCCATACGGCGCGCCACTTCGGTGATAATCCACCAATCCGCCCGGGCTTCTCCCGGGGCGGGCTGAAACGGCCGCTGACGGGAAATACAGCGCTCGGAGTTGGTGACCATGCCGGACTTCTCACTCCAGCCCAATGCGGGCAGGCGGATGTCCGCACACGCGAGGGTATCGCCGCTGGCCACACAGTCGGAGACCACCACCGTGTCGCATCCCATCAAGGCGTGACGAACCCGGTCGGCCTCTGGCAGGGAATCCACCGGGTTGGTGGCCATGATCCAAACCGCTTTTACCTCGCCACTTTCCACCGCATTGAACAGGTCCACGGCGGTGAGTCCGTTATGTTTTGCCAACTGTTCGGTCTGCCAGAAATCCGCCACCGCGGCGTGATGTTCGGGGTTATCGATATCCAGGTGCACGGCCAGCTGGTTGGCCAGACCGCCCACTTCGCGCCCGCCCATGGCATTAGGCTGCCCGGTAATCGAGAACGGGCTGGCGCCCGGCTTGCCGACACGGCCGGTAGCCAGGTGGGCATTGATAATCGCGTTGCCCTGGTCTGAGCCGTTTCGGGCCTGATTCACCCCCTGTGAAAACACTGTCACAGTGCGTTCGCAGGCCGCAAACCAGTGATAAAAGGTGGTCAGATCGACTTTCGACACCCCCAGCTGTCGGGATAGTGCGTCCCAGTCGTTACCCTGGGCGCGGGCTGTAGCCAGTGCCTGATCAAAGCCGTTGGTATGATGGGCAATGTAATCCTGGTCCAGCGCGTTGTGATCATCCAGCCAGGTCAGCAGACCGTTGAACAACGGCACATCCTGACCGGGACGCACCGGTATATGCAGGTCGGCAAGATCGCAGGTGGCGGTACGGCGAGGATCAATCACCACCACTTTCATTTCCGGCCGTGCCTGCTTTGCCGCAGCAATGCGCTGGTACACGATCGGATGTGCCCAGGCGGTGTTGGAGCCAGTAAGAATCACCAGATCTGCGATTTCCAGATCTTCATAACAGCCCGGCACAACATCTTCACCAAAGGCACGCTTGTGGGCGACCACCGCACTGCTCATGCACAGGCGAGAATTGGTATCAATGTTGGCACTGCCGATGTAGCCCTTCATCAATTTGTTGGCCACATAGTAATCTTCGGTGAGCAGCTGGCCGGAGACATAAAAGGCCACGGCATCGGGGCCATGTTCATCCACGATACGGCGAAAACGCTCGGCCACTTCGTCCAGTGCCCGGTCCCAGCTCACCCTTTCCCCATCGATATCGGGATACAGCAAGCGGTCCTGGTCGCCCAGGGTTTCCAGTACAGACGAGCCCTTCACACACAACCGGCCCGCGTTGGCCGGGTGTGCTGAATCGCCTTGCAGCTCCTTGCCATCGGTGCGAATTCCGCAACCTACGCCACAATACGGGCAAGTGGTACAGATACTACTCATGCGGCAATTTCCTCCTCGCCGTCGCCGCCCCTGTCCGCTGCCTTGTAGAACGCTTCGCCCAGCAGCAACACCTGGCGACGGGCGCCGATATCTGCATGCTCGCGCCACAAGGTTTCGTAAAAGGCAGCGTCAGACACATCGCCATACAGCACCATGCCGATGATCCGGTTATCACGAACCTGAAGACGACGGTAACCACCCGGCAGAGACAGCTGCAGGGTTTCCCCTTCACTGCCTGTGCCTGCGCCTTCAAAATCGCCAAACGAGACCAGATCAATACCGGAAATTTTCAGGCGGGTGGCACTATCGGCATAGAGATATCGCCGGTGGCCCAGTTCCGCCAGATGGCTGGCACACACCGCTGCCTGTTCATACAGCGGTGCGACCAGACCGAAGGTCCGGTTACGGTGCTCCACGCATTCGCCAATGGCATAAATAGCAGGGTCAAACGTTTGCAAGGTGTCATCAACACGAACACCTTGGTTAACGCTTAAGCCTGCGTAATCGGCCAGTTCCGTCCGCGGAACAATACCCACGGCCTGAACCACATAATCTGCAGGCAGACGCTGACCATCGGCCAGCCTGACAGCCGCCACGCGGCCCTGCCCTTGCGTTTTCGTATCAGCGCTCTCGATGGCAGCCGTGCGGGCCTGCATGACAAATTTCACGCCCCGTTTTTCCAGGTCGTGTTGCAGGCGATGACCGGCTGCCTCATCGAGTTGCTGATTGAGCAAGTGGCCGCGACTGTGAACCAGGGTGACATCATGCCCCTGCTTCACCAGTGCATCGGCGGCCTCAAGCCCTAAAAAGCCGCCGCCCACGACCACCACACGGGCGGCCGAGAGCGACAACAACTTGCGCACGTCATAGAGATCGCGAAAGCTCATGACGCCGTCTAAATTCACTCCCTCAACGGGAAGCTGGCGGGGTGCAGCCCCGGTAGCCAGCACCAGGCGGTCGTAGTCCAGCTTGTGGCCGGCGGCAGTGACCACCTGACGACGGTGGCGGCGGATAGCCACCACCGGTGAACCGGTTATGAGTCGAATTCCCCGGTCCCGGTACCACTGGTGCGGGTGGGTGGTGATCGTGACTTCGTCAGTCCCACCACCCAACAGGGGCGACAGCATGACCCGGTTGTAACCGGCAAAAGGTTCTTCCCCGACCACCGTGATCTGATACAGATCCGGCGCCAGGCGAGTCACCTCTTCCAGCAGACGGATCGCCGCCATGCCGTTACCAATTACTACCAGTTTTTTCATTACTGCCTTGCCCTTGCGGTCAGTGCGCGGCCGACATGGCCACTTCGATCACGTCACCCTCCACCCGAACCGGGTAGACATTCAGGCTGACGGTTTCGTCTTCGATACACTGACCGGTTTCCAGATCGAAGTGCTGTTTGTAGATCGGCGAGGCCACGACCTTGCGGTCCCCGATCGATCCGAGGATCCCTCGACTCAGCACATTGGCATGACTGAAGGGATCCAGGTTGTCCAACGCATAAAACTGGCCATCACGGGTACAGAACAGTGCGGCCTGGCCCGCCGGCAGACGAACGCCTACCCCGGTGCCCGGCAACACATCACTGACCTTGCAAACGGCTTTCCATTCCACGGCAACAGAACTGTTCATGATCAGGCCTCCTGGACCATTTCAATGCGTTCGTGCTCGTAGGCCGGGCGACGTTGGCCACGCTCACGAACGTACTGCAGGTTGTCATCGTTGGCGTCATCGTTAACAAAGTGCTTGAAGCGCTTGACCGCTTCCTCGTCTTCGATGGCGGTCTTCCATTCGCACTGATAGGTTGCAATTACGTGCTGCATTTGCGCTTCCAGCTCTTCACCGATCCCCAGCGAATCATTGATGATCACGTCCTTGAGGTATTCGAGGCCGCCCTCCAGGTTTTCCATCCAGACACTGGTGCGCTGCAGGCGATCAGCCGTCTTGATATAGAACATCAGGAAGCGATCGGTGTACTTGATCAGTTCCTCATCGCTAAGATCCGAGGCAAACAGATCGGCATGACGAGGGCGCATGCCGCCATTACCACAGACATACAGATTCCAACCTTTCTCGGTAGCAATGACACCCACATCCTTGCTCTGCGCCTCGGCACATTCACGGGTACAACCACTGACCGCAAATTTGAGTTTGTGCGGGCTGCGCAGCCCTTTGTAGCGCTCTTCGATCTGGATGGCAGTACCTACCGAATCCTTCACACCGTAACGGCACCAGGTCGAACCCACGCAGGACTTCACGGTCCGCACCGACTTGCCATAGGCATGACCGGTTTCAAAACCGGCCTCGACCAGAATTTTCCAGATTTCGGGAAGCTGATCGACGCGGGCACCGAAAAGATCGACCCGCTGACCACCGGTAATCTTGGTGTAAAGGTCATATTTCTTGGCCACTTCACCGAGCACAATCAACTTGTCCGGAGTGATTTCACCACCGGCAACGCGGGGCACGATGGAATAGGTACCGTCGCGCTGCATATTGCCCATGAAGTAATCGTTGGTGTCCTGCAGGCCCGCATGGGGTTTGTTCAAGACCCAATCGTTCCAGCAGGAAGCCAGCACATTGGCCACGGTCGGTTTACAGATATCACAACCATCACCGCTGCCATGTTTTTCCAGCAGCTGATCAAACGTGGTGATCTGGCCAACACGTACCAGGTGATAGATTTCCTCACGGGAATACGGGAAGTGCTCGCAGACGTGGTTGTTGACTTCCACACCCCGTTTTTCCAACTCGCTGTCGAGCACCTGTTTCACCAGTGCAGCACAGCCACCACAAGTACCCGCGGCATTGGTGCAGGCTTTCAGGTCGCCCACGGTCATGCAGCCACCATCGATAGCCGCACACAGATCGCCTTTGGAAACGTTGTTACAAGAACAGATTTGGGCGGTGTCTGGCAGGGCATCGGCACCCAGCAAGGGGGCGCCATCAGAGACCGGCGCCACCAGGGCTGCCGGATCGCCAGGCAAATCCATTTCGTTAAGGCACAGTTGCAGCAGGTTGCCATAATCGGCGGCGTCGCCGACCAGCACCGCGCCAAGCAGTTTCTTGCCGCACTCGCTGACCACCGCCTTCTTGTAAATGCCAGCGGTCTGATCCATGAACACGGTGCTGCGACAGCCCGGGGTGTTGCCGTGCGCATCACCGATGGACGCGACATCCACGCCCATCAGTTTGAGCTTGGTGCTCATATCGGCACCCTGGAACGCTTTTTCGGCCTTGCCCATCAAGTGCTCGGCAGCAATTTCCGCCATCTGGTAGCCCGGCGCCACCAGACCAAAGATACGGCCATTCCACAATGCCACTTCACCGATGGCGTAAACATCTTCATCTGAAGTCACACAGTGATCGTTGACGACGATACCGCCGCGCTCGCCCAGCTCCAGTTCGCAGGCACGACCCAGGGCATCCTGCGGACGGATACCAGCGGAAAAGACAATCAGGTCCGTTTCCAGATGCTTGTCTTCACCAAACACCATACGGTGTTTGCAGCTTTCGCCATCAATAATCTCCTGAGTGCCAGTGCTGGTATGCACAGTCACACCCAGTTCCTGAATTTTGTCTTTCAGCAGACCACCACCGAAATCATCCACCTGAACGGCCATCAAGCGCGGGGCAAATTCCACCACATGGGTTTCCAGACCCAGATCGTGTAATGCCTTGGCGGCTTCCAGGCCGAGTAGCCCCCCGCCGACCACAGCGCCGACTTTGCCGCCTTTACTGGCGGCAATCATGGCATCCAGATCATCGATGGTGCGGTACACAAAGCAATTATCGCGATCGTTGCCCGGGATCGGCGGCACAAACGGGTAGGACCCCGTGGCCAGCACCAGCTTGTCGTAAGCCAGGGTCTCACCGGTATTGGTGGTCACAGTTTTGGCAGCTCGATCAATGCTGTCGGCTCGGGTCTTGAGCTTCAGGGTAATACCGTGCTCTTCAAAAAAGCCCTGCGGCACCAGTGACAGGTCGTCGGCGGTCTTGCCGGAAAAGTAGCTGGTAAGCCCAACCCGGTCGTAGGCCGGCAGCGGCTCTTCACACAGCACGGTAACGTCGAATTGTTCACGGCCACCCTGGGCTACCAGCGATTCCAGATAACGCTGGCCCACCATGCCGTGACCGATCAAAAGAAGTTGTTGCTTTGCCATAAGGCTCACCCTCGCGGTGCGTAACTGACACCCACCCCAAAGCAACCCTTGTGCCAACTTTTTATCTTGTTGTTTTTATTGAGTTTTTGCCGTTATAACGGAATACCCTACAGAAAATGTGCGTTCTTTTAATGCGCCAATGCACGACAAGGATGCACTTTTTCGTGCACCGAAATGTTCCATTTTCGCGCTCCCCCTTTGCGCACTATCCCGGCGCACGCCCCCCTCTTTCGCCCTGTTTACCTATACAAATCATAGGGTTAAACAAGTGGCACAGGAGTTGCTCACAAACACAGACCGTTAATCGCCCATGTATGGAGTTTTCGTGAGCGCCGACAAGCTGAATCTGTTTAATCTGTCCTCCCCACGCATTCGCTTGCTACACCTGAGCTGGCTGGCCTTCTTTATCAGTTTTGCCGTGTGGTTTTCCCACGCGCCACTCATGGGCCACCTTCGGGAGGTGTTTGATCTGACCAGCGAACAGGTAAAGGCACTACTGATCTTGAATGTTGCCCTTACCATTCCGGCCCGGGTCATCATTGGCTCCCTGGTGGACCGCTTTGGCCCCCGTATCGTATTCGGCACCCTGCTGATTACTGCGGCCTTCCCGTGCTGGGCCTTTGCCATGGCCACCAACTTCGAACAGCTGGCGATCACCCGCCTTCTGCTCGGCTTTGTCGGTGCCGGTTTTGTCGTCGGGATCCGGCTGATCAGTGAGTGGTTCCCCGCCAAGGAAGTGGGCCTGGCAGAAGGCGTCTACGGTGGCTGGGGGAACTTCGGTGCGTTTGCCTCTTATGTCGCCCTGCCATCACTGGCTCTGTGGTTTGGTGGTGAAAACGGCTGGCGCTGGGCGATCGCCAGCACTGGCGCCCTGGCGTTTGTGTACGGCCTGGTGTTTCTGTGGCGTGCCCGCAACACCCCCGCTGGCGCCTCCTATTTCAAACCCAAAAAAGCCACCGCACTGGAAGTCAGTAATCGGCGAGACCTGTTCTTCTATGTGGGCGCGTGCCTGCCGCTATATATCGCCCTTGGCGTCATTGTCTGGCGGCTCGGCCCGCAGGGGTTTGATCTGTACGGTGAAGCGACCCAATGGATGATGGCGTCGCTGGTGCTGGCTCTGGCAGTGATCCAGCTTTCCCAGGTCTGGAAGGTGAACCGCGAACGCATGCTCGAACCGGCCCCCAAGCATGACAAGTACCCCTTCAAACAGGTGGCCATTCTCGATCTGTCCTACTTCATCACCTTTGGCGCCGAGCTGGCAGTGAAATCCATGCTGCCTCTGTTCTTTCTCGACACCTTTGCCGAAGTGACTCCGGTGACCGCCGGCCTGCTAGCCTCCGGCTTTGCGTTCACCAATCTGATTGCCCGCCCCGGTGGCGGCTGGCTGTCTGACCGTATCGGCCGCAAGAAAGCACTGACCATTCTTATTGGCGGTCTATTGCTGGGCTTCATACTCCTCAGCCAGATCAACAGCAGCTGGCCTGTGCTGGTGGCCATGGTCGCCACCATGGTGTGCTCCTGCTTTGTCCAGGGCGGTGCAGGCGCGGTATTTGCCACTGTCCCCCTGATCAAGCGCCGCCTGACCGGCCAGATTTCCGGCATGGTGGGCGCCTACGGCAATGCCGGGGCAGTGATTTTCCTCACCGCGCTCACCTTCGTGAACGCCAGCACCTTCTTCCTGGTAATCGCGGGTTGCGCCGCTGTCGTGCTGGCCGCAGTCCAGTTCCTTGATGAGCCCAAAGGGCACATTGCGGAAGTGGATGAAGATGGCCAGGTTCAACTGATTGAGGTGGGCTGAACCGTATGGCAGGCACGGGCAAGGCATGGCATTTCCCGCTGGCGGTCCGGGGCACCCACCCGGACAGCCAAGCCCGTTTATGCCCCAATGGCGCTCACTTTTTATGCACCAGCGAACGGCGCCCCGCGCACCGCTTGCACATCAGCCTGTCGCCAAATAACGCCAAAACAACAAAAAAACCATTACTATCAGACCCTTACAATCTGGCACACCCTTTGCTTGATATGAGCTTGTCATCAACGCTGCCGTCTATGGAGTTACCATGAGCGCCGACAAGCTGAACCTGCTGAATTTCTCTGCACCGCGCATCCGGCTGCTGCACCTGAGCTGGGTCGCTTTCTTTATTACCTTTGTGGTGTGGTTTTCCCACGCCCCGCTAATGGGTCACCTGCGTGAGGTATTTGACCTGACCACCGAACAGGTCAAGGCCTTGCTGATTCTCAACGTGGCCCTGACCATTCCTGCACGTGTGGTCATCGGCTCTCTGGTCGATCGCTTCGGCCCCCGTATCGTGTTTGGCACCTTGCTGATGCTTGGCGCTCTGCCCTGCTGGGCCTTTGCCATGGCCAACACCTTTGAACAGCTGGCCGTCACCCGTTTGCTGCTGGGTTTCGTGGGCGCCGGCTTCGTGGTGGGTATCCGTCTGATTGGTGAATGGTTCCCGGCTCGTGAAGTGGGCCTGGCTGAAGGCGTCTACGGCGGCTGGGGCAACTTCGGTTCTGCCGCGGCAGCCATCACCCTGCCCACCGTCGCACTGATGTTTGGCGGTGAAAACGGCTGGCGCTGGGCGATTGCCAGCACCGGTGTTCTGGCCTTCCTGTACGGTATGTTCTTCCTGTGGCGGGCCCGCAACACCCCGGTTGGCGCCTCTTACTTCAAACCCAAGAAAAGCTCTGCACTGGAAGTCAGCACCAAACGTGATCTGTATTTCTATCTGGCCATGAGTATCCCGCTGTACGCCGCCCTGCTGGTCATCGTATGGCGCCTTGGCCCGAGCAACCTGTCCCTGTTTGGCAGCACCGCTCAGTACGTCCTGATTGCCCTGATCCTGTCGCTGGCAATTCTGCAAATGGGCCAGGCCTGGCGTGTAAACCGCGAACACCTGAAAGAAGGTGTCGAAGAACACGATCGCTATAACTTCAAACAGGTCGCCATTCTCGATCTGTCTTACCTGGTGACCTTTGGTTCCGAATTGGCGGTGGTGTCCATGCTGCCGCTGTTCTTCGCCGACACCTTTGGCCTTGAACCCGTGACCGCCGGCCTGCTGGCGTCCGGTTATGCCTTTATGAATCTGGCGGCACGCCCGGGTGGCGGCTGGTTGTCTGATAAATTTGGACGCAAGAAATCCCTGATCATCCTGCTTGCCGGCCTGATGGTGGGATACGGCCTGATGAGCCAGATCAGCGGAACCTGGCCGCTGCTGCTGGCCGTGGTTGCCACCATGTGTTGTTCCTTCTTTGTACAGGCGGGTGAAGGTGCCGTGTTTGCCACCGTACCGCTGATCAAGCGTCGTCTTACCGGGCAAATCGCCGGTATGGTAGGCGCTTACGGGAATACCGGTGCGGTCATTTTCCTGACCGTCCTGACCTTTGTGGACGCCAGCACCTTCTTCCTGGTGATTGCTGCCAGTGCAGCCGTGGCCCTGGCCGCCGTCCAGTTCCTGGACGAGCCAAAAGGTCACATTGCCGAAGTGGACGAAAAAGGCGAAGTCCAGCTTATTGAAGTGGGCTGATCGCCACCCCTGCTCACCAGCCGCAGGCCGCCACAAGGCCCCTGCGGCTGGCGCAGTTAACCGTGAGACCCTGGAGCCCGGATATGGAAACTTCCACCGCTGATCTGCCCGCCCCGAGTGCGCTTGACGCTACCGCGGAGCACGAACCCGAGCTGCACCCGAAGGTTCGTATTGGTCAGTACAGCGATGCCGGGCCCAAACTGCACAACCAGGATGCCCTGGCCATGCAGATTCCTGATGGCCCCCTGCTTCGCACCAAAGGCATCGTAGCGGCACTGGCCGATGGCCTGTCTACCGCCGGAGCCGCCCGCGAAGCGGCGGAGTCCTGTGTCCTCGGGTTTATCAGTGATTACTACGCCACTCCCGCTTTGTGGAGTATCCCCCGCTCGGCCCAGCGCGTTCTCGAAGCACTGAACCGGTGGTTGTGCCGCCAGACCCTGGCCGGCGAAAGCCACTTGTGCACCCTGTCGCTGTTGATTCTGCGTTCGCGCACTGCCCACCTTTTCCAAGTCGGGGATTCGCGGATCTGGCGACTGCGCAACGACAAACTGGAATGCCTGACCCGTGACCACAGTCGCATGATCGGTGAAAACCGGCAGGTGCTGACTCGGGTGATGGGCGGCGACACCCGGCTCGACGTGGATTACAGCAGCACCGACCTGCAAGTAGGCGATATCTACCTGCTGACCACCGACGGCATTCACGGGTTTCTAAGCCGTTCGCGCATGCAAGGCATTGTTCGCGGCTGCGAGGCCCCCGACGTGATTGCCCAGACACTGGTAGAAGCCGCACTGGCCAACGGCAGTGATGACAACCTCAGCTGCCAGGTGTTGAGAGTCGACGGCCTGCCGGATGCCAGTGCCGATGAAACCCTGAAACAGCGTGGCAGCCTGCCACTTCCCCCTCCCCTCAGCCCCGGGATGAAAGTCGACGGGTTCACCGTCAAACGAGAACTTTATGCCAGTGTGAGAAGCCACCTGTACCTGGTGGAAAATGAGGAAGGCAAGCGTTCCGTATTGAAAACTCCTTCGGTCAATCTGGAAGACGACCGCGATGCCCTGGAGCGGTTCGTGATGGAAGGCTGGGTCGGAAGCCGGCTGCGCAACCCGCACCTGTTGCACGCCCTGCCACTGCCAGAGACCCCCAGCTGCCTGTACCAGCATCTGGAGTTCATCGATGGCGTTACTCTCAAACAGTGGCTCAAGGAACACCCGGATGCGGCCGTAGAGGAAAAACTGTATCTGGCTGACCAGCTGCTCAACGGTATTCGCGCACTGCACCGTGCGGACGTTATCCACGGCGACCTGAAACCCGACAACATCATGGTCGATACGTCCGGGCTGGTTCGCATCGTGGATTTTGGTAGCTGCCATTGCCGTGGCATGGAACAGAGCGCCTCGGACATTCCACTGGGTACCCGGGACTACACGGCACCGGAACTGGTCGACGGGGACGCTCCCAGCGAACAAAGTGACCTGTTTTCAGCCGCCGCGATCATCCACGAAATGCTGACCGGTGCCCTGCCCTGGCAAGGCCGTTACGAGAAGAGCAACCACCGACCGCTACCCGCACTGCAGACCCTGAACGCCTTTATCCCATTGTGGATCAACAACGTCCTGCAAATTGGCCTGCAACGGCACCCCAACCAACGTTTCGCCGACGCTGCCGAATTCCGCGACGCCCTGCGCCGCCCCGTCCGCGCCACCAAACCCGGCAAGGACAACAGCATCAACGAGCTGCGATTATGGAAAGGGGCTTGCCTGGTGTTGGTGATGTTGTTGCTGATTAGTGTGAGCCTTAATCAGTGAACAGTTAACAGTGAATAGTTAACAGCGAAAACCCGCGTAATAAACGGGGTTGGGTCTAAAACGCATGAGGCCGCGCCCAGGGTTTGGGCGCGGCCTCATGCGTTTTAGAAAGAATGTCGTTGCTCGCGCAACTGTTCACTGTTCACTGTTCACTGTTAACTATTCCAGAGCACCCAACACAAACCCCTCCCCACCACTCTCAACCACCAACCTGCCATCCACCTCCTCTGCCCAATCCACCAACTGGTAGAATGCGCTTCGGCCGATCAGGGCGTGCAGGTTCTTGCGTACGGTAATGTAGGGTGAGGGTTCGCCGGTTGAGGGGTCGGTGTCCACCCGGATCGGGTGCTCGGCACCCGCGATGACATGGCTACCCACATTGGTGGTGAACACCAGCTTGTTGTCAACCTGCTGGACTTCACCCGCTACAAAGGGCGCATCTTCTACCTGGATACGGAGTTTCTCCACCGGCGTAATCAGGAAGTAATCCTCCCCTTCACGCAACAGGATGGTGGAAAACAGGGCGACCATGCGCTCACGCTCAATGGGCGATCCCTCATAATACCAGGTGCCGTCTCGGGCAATGCGCATATCAATATCGGCATGCCGTTCCGGCTTCCACGCATGTACCGGCGGCAAGCCGCTCTCGTCTTTCTCTGCCTTTTCCAACAAGGTCAGCAGATCGTCGGGCTGGCTCATTTGGCCCCCCGTTGCCCCTTGTTCCCCATACGGATACCGATTTCGATAAGGAAATCCACGAAATCATCCTTGTCATCAATAAGACGCTGGTAAAACGGGGATTCCATCAGTGCCACCGCACCATGGGCCAGCGCCCAGGCGGAACAGATGTGGTAGATCGGGGGGACATCTTCCAGCGAACCTTCTGCCATCCGCGCTTCGACGATCTCCGTCAAGCGGGCAAAATTCGCTTCACGAATGCTGTGCAGCTTTTCTACCAGCTCGGGCAGCGCATGATCCTTGATCACCTTGTTTTCCAGGCGATCAAACAGTTGGTAACGCTTGGGATCACTGATCCGGAAACGGAAATACTCCCGGGCCAGTTTCTCCTTGTCGTCCGCACCGGAGATCTGCTTGAACACCTCTGCCAGATCCTCCTCGTAGCGGAGCATCAACAGCAGATAGATCTCGTTCTTGGTTTCAAAGTGCTTGTAGATGGTGCCTTTTCCGATGCCCACCCGGTCCGCAATCATCTCCACCGTGACACGGTCTTCGCCTTCCTCCAGAAACAACTCCAGAGCAGCATCAAGAATTTGCCGTTCACGCTGGCGAAACTCTTGCGCCTTGCGCGTGGCTTTTTCCAGGTCACCCATCCATTTCTCCTTGAGCACAACAGAACTTGTCACTCCTGCCGGCAATTCTAACGTATTCCTTTTTTATAAGCATACGAACGAATACCCTGCGCTGTTTACCTGCATAAGACAATCTGCCGCGTTAGCATGGTGTCAACGCCAGAACCGGTGCGCAAGCAAGGGAGCCAGGATGCCTTCATCAGTGCCAGACCACACGGAATTTCCCCAGCAGGATGACCTGCTCTATCTCAACCATGCGGCCGTTGCCCCCTGGCCGCAGCGCACCCGCGATGCGGTGTGCGCCTTTGCCGAAGCCAACTGCAGTCTCGGCGCCCGGGATTACCCGAAGTGGCTGGGAGTGGAGCAACGGTTACGGCAGCGGCTCGCCTGGCTGATCGGCCAGGTGGGTACCGATGAGATCGCCCTGCTGAAAAATACCTCCGAGGGCTTGTCGGTGATTGCCCAGGGGCTGGACTGGCATGCCGGGGACCAGATTGTGATCAGTGATCAGGAGTTCCCGTCCAACCGCATTCCCTGGCAAGCCCTGGCCAATCAGGGAGTCGGCGTCGTTGAGGTCAATCTGGACGTCGACGATCCAGAGCAGGCCATTATTGAAGCGCTAACCCCAGCCACCCGGCTGGTGTCCCTGTCAGCGGTGCAATACGGCAGCGGCCTGTTGATGGACATGGCCCCCATTGGCAAGGGCTGCCGTGAGCGAGGCATTCTGTTCTGTGTGGATGCCATCCAGATCCTGGGCGCCCTGCCCTTTGACGCCCGCGCCTGCATGGCCGATTTTGTGGTCGCCGATGGCCATAAATGGATGCTGGGTCCGGAAGGGCTGGCACTGTTCTACTGCCGCCGGGAAGTACAGCCGGAGTTGACCCTGCGTCAGCATGGCTGGCATATGATTGCCAACCCGGGAGACTACACCCGCAAGGACTGGCAGGTCGCCGACAACGCCAAACGCTTCGAATGCGGCAGCCCCAACATGCTGGGCGTTCATGCGCTGGAAGCCTCGCTCTCGTTGCTGCAGGAAACCACCATGGAAACCGTGGCAGACAGGCTGGCGGAACGCGTCCAGTACCTGATTGACGGTCTGCTGCAGCGCGGCGCCTCGCTCTTGAGCCCAGCTGCCCCCGAACGCTGCGCAGGTATCGTTACGTTCACCCTGCCCGGAGAAGATCCTGCAGCGACCTTTCAACGCCTTAAACAAGGTGGGGTGGTCTGTGCTGAACGAGGCGGCGGCGTGCGATTTTCACCGCATTTCTATACGTCGTATTCGGTCATCGACCGGGCTTTGGCCCTGCTGTAAGCTCCAGTGACTTTGATTGTTGGGTGGGATAGAGAATGAGTCGACAGCGCGCGGTCTACGAATGGATTTGCCGCCGTCTGCAACGGGACGAGTCCTTGGGACACCCCAGTGCGGACCTGGAAAGCCTGCGCTCGGTGATTCGCCCCTGCGATGTGCTGCTGGTCTCTGGCCACAGTACCGTAGACCGCACGTTCAAGGTGATCGGCGATAGCCGCTATGCCCGTGCCGTACTTTACGTGGGCCGACTTCATGATGTGGCCGACCCGGCCCTTCGCGCCCTGCTGGCCGACTACACCCCCTGCGAACCGGACACCCAACTGGTAATTGATGCCCGCCTGGAACGGGGCCTGATCGTAGAGCCCCTGTCAGCCCTTGAGGGTCGACAGATGCGTGTGTGCCGGGCCCAGGGGCTCAGCGACAGCGAAGCCCAGGACGTCATGCGTTATGCCATCAGCCGTATTGGTGCCGGTGGCGGGCAGTCCTGGGGCGCCCTTGCCCTGCTCGGCATGATGCCGTGGCGCTGGCTTCCACTATTGTGGCGTACCCGCATGTACCGACGCTGGGCCGGAGAGCTGATCAAGGCACTCAGCGGCACCGTGGTTGCCGATGCCTTCAGCTTCGTCCAGTTTCCCGTCATGCCATTGGTCAAGGAAGATGGCAGCGGCGCGCGCCTGCTCCGGCTGCAGCCCAGAGCGGTCACCGCCGCCGACTTTGATCACTCGCCCTATTTCGAAATCATCAAGGCCCCCTTCCAGCTGACGGAAATCCCCAAAGGGGTGGACGCCGTTCCCTGGAAGGGCAATCAAGGCGCGCTGGCGCCCGAGCGCCAGCGCCATCTGTCACTGGTAGAACCGGCGAACGGCAACCAGCAGTAACGTCGTCAGCCACAGCCAGGACAGGCTGCCACCACCACCACTGCCACCCCCATTGCCACCAGACTGAGCGGGCGGAGTGACGGTAGCAGCACGCGCCTGAGCTGGCCGTGTGGTGGCGTAGGTGTCCCCCGCCGGATAATCCCCGTTGTCAGACCAGACCTGCACCGACATAACCGTATCGCCGTCACCCTGCAGCAGAAGCTGCTGCGCGGCGAGCGTAGCGGGTGCCACATCGCCAAGACCGCACTGCACCGTCGTACTGCCACTGCAATTGTCCGGCACCTCGGCAGACCAGCCATCAGGCACATAAAACGCCACGCGCACGCGAGCCGCGCTGCGGTGCGTAGCCCGATTTTCCACCTGGGCATTGACTCGAACACGGCCATCATCGCCACGGCGCGTCGTTAACGACAGCACCAGGTCCGGCTCATCGCTGAACACCAGACGGAAACTTTCCCCGGCCCTGGAAAAATAATCGTGTGAATCGCTCACCGGTCGCACCGTGACATCGCCCGCCCAACGGTCACTGGCGCTCAGCGTCAGGTTGTAACGGCTACCCGTCGCCCCGGCACTGAGCGACTGACTGCTGTCACAGCGGGTATAGGTCGCGTAGCGCTCACAGTTCAGACCGCTGACGGCCACCTTGAGCCCACGCTGATGATCAATCTGCAGGCCCACATTTCGGGCCCGGGTTTGACGGCTGCTGTTGTACAGGCTCGGGCTCAGGGTGACGGGGACGCCGATGGATTGATAGGTCTCACCATCAAGCCCCTGTGGCTCCAGATCCACCAGACCATTACTGGTGGTGCCCTCCAGCCAGGACAGGAAACTGTCAACACGGGTATAGACCGCAGGCACCCCTGAGGTCGCGCAGGTTTCGTGGCCATAGCTGGTGATCCCAACCAACCACTGCTTGTCACCCTGGGCATAAACCAGCGGACCGCCACTGTCACCGCGGCAACTGTCTTGACGCTGGCCCTGCGGATTCATTTCTCCGGCACAGATCTGACTGTTACCCAGATTGCTCCACTGACTGGCACAATAGGCGGGAGACACATAGTCCAGCATGGCACTCTGCAAGGTATCAGACATGCCGTAGCCACTGCTGGCAGTCGAGCCCCAACCCAGCACCTCCAGCGCTTCATCCGCAGGACCTCGGGTCAGATCAGCGATAACCGACGCCTTGCCCAACTCCAACGGGGCGTAACCACTGGCGGAGTCCAGTTTCAGCAAGGCGATATCATTATGAAAAGTACGACTGTCGTAGTGGGGATGTACCCGCACTGCAGCCACCCCATGGCGCTCCGGCGGGGTGCTGTTGCGGTTCACTGAGCCCAGCGACACAAACAGAATCGACGCACTGTGCGTCACCCCGTCAGCCGTGACGCAATGGGCTGCAGTCACAACCCACTGGGGCGCAATCAAGGTGCCGCCACACAGGGTTGCCCCACGTTCCGGGTCGCCGGTACGACTGATTTCCACCTCGGCCATCCACGGCCTGATTGTCTTTACGTCCTGTCCCCCGACTACCCGGGGCTGGGCTTCCAGCGCCGTAACCGTCTGACCCAGGCCTGCCACCAGAAACAGAGCCAACATCAAACGATACATTTCTTTACCCTCAGCTAATATTTCGTTACCGGCGAAATATTAACCACGGAATATCAATGCGTCTTGTGATGCAGTTCTGATATTACGATGGTGGTACAAAGGTACTAGATGAGCGCCAAAACTGACTGGCAAGTCCGGTCACTTTGTGTGGGATTTCGACGCCATTTACGACAAATGACGTCATTTAAAAAGGATTTTTACTGAAGTTTTTTAACCAAAAAACAACTGCATATCGCTGTAAGTTTTACATTGTATCGCTTATTTTGTCAGACAGACCCGTCAGTCATTCTGAATCATCGTCAGTTACACGCGGTAACGCACGGCGCGCCTTGGCCCCCAGATCCATCAATTGGTTGGCCTGACGTAACAGGTTCCCCCTGCCCTGGGTGAGACGATTATGAGTGGTCTCCCAGGCAGAATGTGCCTTGTTGAGCTTGTCGCCCAGGTCGCCCAGGGACTCATCCAGCAACGAGACCTGGTCGCAGATCTTGCCGGCCCGGTCGGCAATATCCAGTGCATTACGGTTCTGGTATTCATACCGCCAGATATTCTGAATGGTGCGCAGGGTAACCAGCAGTGTGGTCGGGCTCACCAACACGATATTGCGTGCGAAGGCATCGGTGTACAGGCTGGCATCCTGCTCCATGGCCACCATGAAGGCTCCCTCAATGGGGATGAACAGCAGTACGAAATCCAGGCTGCGGATACCTTCCAGACCACTGTAGTCCTTGGCATCAAGCCCCTTGATATGGCTGCGCAGGGACGCCAGATGCTCACGCAACGCCTGCTCCCGCTCCTCGGCATCCGCGGCTGACGCCAACCGTTCGTAGGCCACCAGAGATACCTTCGCATCAATCACCACATCCTTGTCTTCCGGCAGGTGTACGATGGCATCCGGCAAGCGACGTTGACCGCTCTCATCCTTGAGGCTCACCTGGGTTTCATATTCCCGGCCCCGCGTCAGGCCTGACGACTCCAGCACCCGTTCGAGAATCATCTCGCCCCAGTTGCCCTGGGTCTTCACCTGCCCTTTCAGGGCATCGGTCAGGTTGCGGGCGTCCTCGTGCATCTGTTGGTTCAGCCCCTTGAGCTGATTGAGCTGTTCCAGCAAGGTCGCCTGGGTGCGCGTCTCATCACTGTGAATCTGGTCGACCCGACGACGAAAGTCCGTGAGTTGCTCACGAAAAGGCTTGAGCAGACCGTCCAGGCCCTGTTGTTGCTGTTCGTGAAGCTGCTTGCTGCGTTGTTCAAAAATCCGCGCGGACAGGTTTTCAAATTCCTGCTTGAGCAGCTCTCTGCTCTTCTCCGCGAACACAAGTTTTTCTTCCTGTCCGGCCAGCCGCTCTTCCAGACGGGCTTTCTCTGCAGCCAGCTGCTGAGCCCGGCTTTCACTGTCCTGCAGCCGCTTGTTGGTAATCTCTATCTGCTCTCGCAACAGGGGCACCTGAGCCAACGGCTCACGCAGCTGCTCCTTTTCCTGCTGGAATTGCAGGCTCAACTGTGACTGCCGCCGGCGCTCCAGCAACCAGACCAACAAAGCCGCTATCAGGGCTGCGGCCAATGCCGATGCCAGAGCAATCATTACCGTGCTATTCATCGTTGCGCCTTGCTGAAAAGAGTAAAGAAGTTATCTGCCGTCACCCGAGCCAACTCATCCACCGGGACCCCTTTAAGCTCCGCCACACACTCCGCCACCTGAGCCACAAAACGGGGTTCGTTGGGCTTGCCACGAAACGGTACCGGCGCCAGCCACGGCGAATCGGTTTCGATCAACAGGCGCTCGATCGGTAGCGCTTTCACTGTGTCCCTTAAGGACTCGGCATTACGGAAGGTGACAATGCCTGAAATTGAGACGTAGAACCCCATCTCGATGGCCTGCAGGGCCATGTCCAGGTCTTCGGTGAAACAGTGCAAGACCCCTTTCACTTCACCCTGCCCGTGCTCACGGAGCAACGCCAGCGTGTCGTCCTTGGCCCCCCGGGTATGGATGACCAGAGGCAAGCCGGTTTCGCGTGCCGCCTCGATATGAGCAATGAAGTAGCGGCGCTGCCAGTCACGTTCTTCCTTGGCGTAAAAGTAATCGAGCCCCGTTTCCCCAATGGCCACCACTTTCGGGTGTGACGCCCGCTCGACCAGCTCTTCAGCAGAAGGCTCACGGGACTCCTTGTACAAAGGGTGCACGCCGACACTGGCAAACACATGGGGATAGCGGTCCGCCAATGCCTGCACATCAGGAAAACTTTCCAGGTCGACCCCGATGCAGAGCATATGGCTGACCCCGGCCTCTTCCGTCGCGGTCATCATGGCGGAAAAGTCACCGCCGTGGGCATCCAGATTCAGTCGATCAAGGTGACAATGGGAATCCACAAAAGTGGCAGCAGACATGAACAGCTCCGGCACGATTAAGGCCCGGAATTGTAGCGTAGATCACCGCCATGCTTCACGCTCCAGGCCTGGATTGATCCCCCGGAAACAACAAGGCCGCGTTCCAACCCTGGACGCGGCCTGCCTTGGTTTTGCGTATTGCGTGTTGCGTTACATGGTATGGGTGGGCCGGTCGGATTCCAGCGAGCCGGCCAAATGGTTCTCAATGGTGACCCGGGCAGTGTCATCCTGATCCGAGAACTGCACCCCAATCCCGGCACTACGGTTACCCTGAGCCCCCTTGGGAGTAATCCAGACGACCTTACCGGCCACCGGAATCTTGTCCGGCTCATCCATGATATTCAGCAACAGGAAAATCTCTTCGCCCAGCTTGTATTGCTTGTCGGTGGGAATAAACAAGCCACCATGGGTAATGAACGGCATATAGGCCGAATACAGCACCGCCTTGTCCTTGATGGAAAGCGACACAATGCCGCTGCGCCCGCCAGGCATTTTCATGGGAACCGCCTCTTTGCTCTGGTCATCCGTCTAACGCCACTCTTGCCACTCTAGGGTAAAGGGCCCGTCCGTACGACTTTATTATTAATTTTCAATCAAGATTAGTGGCCAGCCGGGGCAGCGTCAACGCCCACCAGTACCAGCAGCCATTGCTCGTAGAGCAAATCCTTATTGGGGTTGGCCCCGGCCAGCAAGGCACGGCGACCTTCCAGCACCCGCTGGGCGGCGCGCATCAGGCGTGCCGCAGGCACCGCCGTCGCCAGGCGCTTCAGCAACGGTGCCAGCTCCGCATCCGCACTGTTATCGTCAGCCACGACGGATTTCAGGCCACGGGCCAGCCAACCGTAAATCACCCCTGCCAATTCTACCGGGTCATGCTTTGCCAGCACTGGCGAAGCCTGCGCGGGCGACTGCCGCCCCTCTGCCACCATGACCAGCGCTTCCAGCAACTTGCGGCGATCGGCAAACCAGTCAGCTTGCTCCAGCGCCAGCGCCTGCAAGGGCGCCCCCTGCGCGGCATCCAACAGCGATTCCGGCTCACTGACCTGCCCCTGCAACCACTCCAGTGCCTGGCCAGTGGCTGGCACCGCCAGCGGCCGCTGTTGGCAACGGCTACGGATGGTAGGCAACAACAAGCTGGGTTGGTGGCTGACCAGCAGCAGCAGGGTCTGGTTACCTGGCTCTTCCAGGGTCTTCAGCAAGGCATTCTGCGCATTGCGATTAAGCGCTTCCGCCGGCTGGATGATGGCCACCCGGTAACCGCCGTATTGCGCCGTTCGGGTCGCAAAACTCACCAGCTGGCGCACCTGATCAATCTTGATGGCCTTGCTGCCATCTTCCGGGCTGAGACGGTGGTAATCGGGGTGCGTCCCGGCGGTACTGAGTTGACAGCCCTGGCAACGCCCACAGGGCAACCCGGCAGGGTTGTCGCACAGCAGCGTCTGGGCCAGTGATTCCGCCAACCGCACCTTGCCTATGCCACGAGGGCCGCTCAATAACAGGGCATGGGGCAAGCGCCCTTGCTGATGCTGATCGAGCAGCCGCTCCATCTCTCCCTGGTGCCAGGGGCAGGGAACCTGAATCGGAGCGGTTACGGCCATGCCAGCATCTCCTCAAGCAGAGGATTGAGTTGTTCGCGCACCTGTTCCAGCGGCTGAGCCGCATCCAGCACCCGAAAGCGCCCCGGCTCGTGGCTGGCCCGTTGCAGGTAATGCGTGCGAATTCGTTCGAAAAAGGCCACATCCTCCTGCTCGATACGGTCCAGGGCGGCGCGTTTGCCTGCCCGGCTCATACCCACCTCCACAGGCACATCAAACAGGATCGTCATGTCCGGACGGCTTTCGCCAATCACCAGCGTTTCCAGCTGGGCAATGGCCTCAGCATCCAGACCGCGACCTGCGCCCTGATAAGCCCAGGTAGCATCCACAAACCGGTCGCACAATACCCAGTCGCCACGCTCAAGAGCCGGGCGAATCTTTTCCGCCAGGTGTTGGGCCCGGGCAGCAAAGACCAATAGCAGCTCGGTATGTGCTGCCATGGGTTCATCCGAGGGGTTCAGCAAGACATGGCGAATGGATTCCGCCAGCGGTGTCCCACCGGGCTCGCGGGTCAACAGCACCGTTTTGCCCGACGCACGCAATTGCTCGGCCAACCATTCAAGGTTGCTGCTCTTGCCGGCTCCCTCACCGCCTTCCAGGGTGATAAAGCGTCCACTCATTGCGACGCTCCCGGGGACGAGCGATAGCCTTCACGACGACGCAGCTGGTAATCACGCACCGCTTTCTGGTGCTGAGCCAGGGTTTTGGAAAAGTAGTGACTGCCATCGCCACGGGCAACAAAGTAGAGAGATTCGGTTTTCGCCGGGTGCAAGGCAGCCACAATCGCGTCCTTGCCTGGCATGGCAATGGGCGTGGGCGGCATACCCTTGATCACATAGGTGTTGTAGGGCGTCGGTCGACGAAGGTCACTGCGACGGATATTGCCCTGATAGGACTCGCCCATGCCGTAGATCACCGTGGGATCCGTTTGCAGCCGCATGCCCTTGCGCAGACGGTTCACAAATACCCCAGCGATTTCAGCTCGCTCGCTGGGCACGCCGGTTTCCTTTTCCACGATGGAGGCCATCACCAGAGCGTCATAGGCCGTCTCGTAAGGCAGCCCTTCCTCTCGCTCCAGCCAGGCTTGTTCAAGCACAGCTTCCTGACGCTCCAGAGCCCGCTTGAGCACGGTCAGGTCTGAGGTACCACGGGTATAGAAATAGGTTTCCGGCGCAAACCAGCCTTCCGGATGGCGATCCGGATAACCCAACCGGGCCATCACCTCCTGATCCGATAATCCCTCAAGGGTTTGTGTCAGGGTATCTTCCGTCTCAAGACGGGCACGCAGCTCACGAAAATTCCAGCCCTCTACCAACGTCAGGCTTCGCTGCATGACTTCACCGCGATCCATTTTCTCGAGCAGGGCCAGCAACGAATCGCCAGGATTCAGCTGGTACTCCCCCACGTGCAAACGCGAGTCCATGCCGGTAAAGCTGCTATACAGACGGGCGCCCAGACGGCGGAACTCAGCCTCCTGAGCAGCACCAAGAATCCCCTCGCCTTTCAGCTTCCAGAGCACACGGCTGAGCCCCTCACCGGGCTCAACGCCTACCACACGGGGCTCGTCAACAGGCAGAGGGCGATGGAGATAACTGCTGACCCAGGCCCCGGCCAGAGGAACAGCGACTACCAGCAGGACTACCAGTAGTCCGAAAATTCGAATTTTTTTACGCATAGCGAAATTGTAGGGCCTGTGAGAAGGAAAGCCAGCAAGATTGTATTGGCTGACTGAAAGGCGCACCAAGGGAGTTATTGATGGAAAAGTTGTTCCGCCTGCGCCTGTAATGCGGCCAGCTCGGCCGTCACCGGCCAGTGCCACTGCGCCAGTTTACGCACCGGCAGCACGCCGACAACACTGTTGCACAAAAACAACGCTTCAGCGTGACGGAGCTGTGACAGCGGCCGCAGATCAGAGCAGACTCGCATGCCCTGGGCGACCAGTTTTTCCTGGAGCACATCCCGCATGACCCCGGCGACCCCCGCACCCGCCCTCGCCAGATCCGGTGTCCACCAGTGATCCTCAAAACGGACAAACAGATTCATGCTGGTGGCTTCCAGCGGTTGCTGACGCGGGGATAACAACAAGCCTTCATCCCACCCGTACCGGGCGACCTCCCGGCGCGCCTGCACCTGGGGTAGGCGGTTAAGGTGCTTGTAGCCTGCCAGCAGATCAGGATGAAGAACCGTCTGGCACACGCCAAGCTCAATGCCCTGCTCTCGCTGGGCCCGGGACCATTGCGGAAGGTCTCCGTGTTGCACAAAGAGGGTCGGGGTAACGCGCGATGGCGGCAGGTAACCCCGCCCACCCACACCGCGAGTGACCGTCATCTTGACCACCCCCTGGCGCCCTGCCAACGCTCCGATCGCGGACGCCAGGGCACCCTGTAGACAACTCGGGGCCGGGGCCGGAATGCCCAGGGCCTGCAAACCCGCCTGCAGGCGGGCCAGGTGGCGAGGCCACAACGGGGCCTCACCGGCCGCCGTTATGCGCAGGGTTTCGAAAACCCCATCGCCATAGGCAAGGCCTCGATCACGGGGGTCCAGGCGCATTACACCTTCTTGAACAGCAGGGTGCCGTTGGTGCCACCAAAACCGAAGGAATTGGACATGGCATAGTCGATGTTGCGCTGCTGCGCTTCATTGGCGACCAGGTTGAGATCGCAGCCTTCGTCCGGATTCTGCAGGTTGATGGTAGGCGGTGCCACAGAGTCGCGCATCGCCAGAATGGAGAAGATCGCCTCAATGGCACCTGCGGCGCCCAGCAGGTGACCGACCATGGATTTGGTCGAGCTGACCGCCAGCTTGTACGCATGATCGCCATACAAGCTCTTCACGGCAGCGACCTCAGCCAGGTCACCCATTTGGGTAGAGGTGCCGTGGGCGTTGATGTAATCCACCTGATCCGGGCTGACACCAGCATTGCGCAGGGCATTACGCATGGCCTGCATGGCACCAACGCCGCCTTCCGCCGGGGCAGTGATGTGATAGGCGTCATCGCTCATCCCGTAGCCCACAAGCTCTGCATAAATGGTCGCACCGCGAGCCTTGGCGTGTTCATACTCTTCAAGCACCACGGCCCCGGCGCCATCCGCGAGTACAAACCCGTCTCGATCCTTGTCCCAGGGGCGGCTGGCGGCCTGGGGATCATCATTGCGGGTGGACAACGCCCGAGCAGCAGAAAAACCACCAAGCCCCAGAGGGGTGGACGCTTTCTCTGCCCCACCGGCCACCATCACATCGGCCTGGTTCAACTGAATCTGCTGTGCAGCGAATCCGATATTGTGAGTACCTGTGGTACAGGCTGTCACCGTGGCAAAGTTCGGCCCTTTCATGCCGTACATGATAGCCAGATTACCCGCGATCATATTGATAATGGTGCCCGGCACGAAGAATGGCGTCAGCTTTCGCGGGCCGTTATTCACCATCTTGATATGGTTCTCTTCAATGTTGGTCAGGCCACCGATACCCGAGCCGATAGCTGCACCAACACGCTCCGCGTCTTCTTTATCCATATCCAGACCGGAATCACGCACCGCCTGGATTGCCGCAATCAACCCGTACTGAATAAAGATATCCAGCTTGCGTGCGTCTTTCGGAGACAAATAGCTGGAGACATCAAAGTCCGGTACCAGGCCAGCAAAACGCGTGGAAAACGGCTCCGTATCAAAATGCTCAATCGTACGAATCCCGCTTTTCCCTGCCTTGATGCCTTCCCAGCTGGAAGTTACATCTGCACCCAGCGGGGTCAGCATGCCCAGCCCTGTGATTACAACGCGCCGTGTTGTCACCCGAATTCCTCCAGTTCTTCAAATTTGGAGCATTAAACGCTGCCAGTGCGACAAGATTACTACACTCGCCCCTTCAGCAGGCCGCCATTATGTAAGCGGTTATCTCCTCAATGCGCTGGCAGCCTTCGCTACCAAAACGCGCGCACAAAAAAACCGCAAGCTCACTGAACCTGCGGTTTTTTTGTGGTGCTCAGCAACTGAATATCAGCTGTGGGCTTTGATGTAGTCGACTGCGGACTGAACGGTGCTGATTTTCTCAGCTTCTTCGTCCGGAATCTCGGTCTCGAATTCTTCTTCGAGAGCCATAACCAGCTCAACGGTGTCCAGGGAGTCGGCACCCAGATCTTCAACGAAGGACGCTTCTGGCTTTACGTCTTCCGGCTTAACACCCAGTTGTTCTACGATGATTTTGTTTACGCGTTCTTCGATGCTGCTCATGATCCTTTAACTCTCCTGATTGATGGTGTGCTAGCACCTGTCAGCGGCTATTCTAGGTGAACGCAGTTTGCGCTTGCAAGCGAACAGGCCCGGTGCATTTCCTTCAAGTTTTTCCAAATATTTTTTTCTGTAAAAACAGTCAATTAGGCCGCTTACACAGAAACACTTGCGCGCCCCACTTCGGGGCCCAGAGTCTTAACCGGTAAACATGCCGCCATTGACATGCACGGTAGTACCGGTCACATACCCACCGCCATCGCTGGCCAACCAGGCTACAGCGCTGGCAATTTCTTCCGGCTGTCCAAGGCGTCCCAGCGGGATGCCGGACAGCAGGGATTCTTTCTGCGCGTCTGCCAGGCCATCGGTCATATCCGTCTGGATAAAGCCTGGCGCCACGGAATTTACCGTGATGTTACGGGAACCCAGCTCTCGGGCCAATGCACGGGTAAACCCTTCTACCCCGCCCTTGGCAGCCGCATAGTTTGCCTGACCGGCATTCCCCATGGTGCCAACCACGGAACTGATATTGATGATCCGCCCCCAGCGCGCCTTGGTCATGCCTTTCAGGCATGCCTTGCTGACACGGTAGAGGGAATTCAGGTTGGTATTGATCACATCTTCCCACTCATCATCCTTCATGCGAAGCATGATGTTGTCACGTGTGATGCCAGCATTGTTCACCAGTACCAGCGGCGCGCCGAATTCCTCGGTGATGGCTTTCAGCGTGCTCTCAACGGACGCTTTATCGGCCACGTTCAACACCTTGCCAGCACCGTTTGCACCCAGCGCCTCACCGATTGCCGTGGCGCCACCTTCAGAGGTCGCCGTGCCTACCACAAAAAAACCATCGGCAATCAGCTGGTTGGCAATAGCACGGCCAATGCCACGGCTGGCACCGGTGACCAGGGCCACTTTCTTGTCTGTCATCCTTTATCCCCTTGTTCTGAATTGGTCTGAGGTCCGTGCCATCCGCAGGCTGCCGGGCAATCCTGCCCGGCACACATGACAGCCGGGTTACTGTCCGGTCAACGCCGCCTCGAAGGCATCCGCGGTTTCCAGCGCGCAGGAAGCCACATCACGATCAATACGCTTGATCAGGCCGCCAAGCACCTTGCCCGGACCACATTCATACACCCGGATCACACCCTGTTCCTTGAGCGCCTGTACGGTTTCCACCCAGCGCACCGGCGAATAGAGTTGGCGAATCAAGGCATCGCGAATCTGTGCAGGATCGGTTTCCACCGCCACATCCACGTTATTGATCACCGGCATTTCCGCCGCATGGAAGTTGGTGTTATTCAGTGTCTCGGCAAGCTTCTCGGCGGCAGGCTTCATCAGCGCACAGTGCGACGGCACACTAACCGGCAGCGGCATGGCACGCTTGGCACCCGCTTCCTTACAGGCAGCAATGGCACGCTCGACCGCCTCGGCGGACCCGGCAATCACCACCTGACCGGGGGCGTTAAAGTTCACCGCCTCGACCACATCGCCGTTAGCCGCTTGCTCACAGGCAGCACGTACCTGGTCATCATCCAGACCCAGCACCGCAGCCATCTTGCCCTGGCCTTCCGCCACCGCTTCCTGCATCAGCTGACCCCGGGTGCGGACCAGACGCACCGCATCGCCCAGATTGATCACCCCGGCACAGCTCAAAGCGGTGTATTCGCCCAAACTGTGGCCAGCCAGAAACTGCGGGCGCGGCCCACCGCTCTGCTCCCACAGCCGCCACAGGGCAACACCTGCCGTGAGCAACAGCGGCTGGGTATTTTCGGTCTGATTCAGCGCTTCTTTCGGGCCATCCTGACACAAGGCCCAGAGGTCCAGATCCAGCGCACCGGACGCTTCCGCAAACGTCTGTTTTACCGCGGGTCGATCCGCGAAATCGGACAGCATACCCAGTGCCTGGGAGCCCTGACCGGGAAAGATGAAAGCCGTCTTGGACATTGGTTATCCCCTTGAATTCGGCGGCAGTATGCCCGGTTTCGTCGGTGCTGTCCGGGCCACGCTGCAACAAAGTATGAATGAAATCAGTGGTCTTGCCCGGCCGTAGCGGCGGGCGCAAGGGCATCGCTGATCAGCGCCGGTACATTGCGGCGTGCTTCCACTTCAGCCACCTCCAGCGCACTGAGAAACCCCTGCTCGGAGGTACCACCGTGGCTTTTCACGACGATACCGCGCAGCCCTACCAGGCTGGCCCCGTTATAGCGATCCGGGTCCATACGTTTTTTGAGGCCGCTGAGTACCGGTAAGGCGAGCAATCCACTCAGCTTGCGCAACCAGGAATGGCCAATTTCCTCGCGGATCATGTTGCCGATCATCTTGGCCACGCCTTCCATGGTCTTGAGGGACACATTACCCACGAAACCATCGCAGACCACCACATCGGCCTCACCGGCGAAGATGCCGTTCCCTTCGACAAACCCCACGTAGTTCATGTCCGGGGCAGCTTTCAACAGGGCGGCGGCCTCCTTGATCTGCTCGTTGCCCTTGATGTCTTCCTCGCCAATGTTCAGTAATGCGACGCTGGGCTGGCTGACGCCATCCACCGCCCGCACCAGCGCCTGCCCCATCAAGGCAAACTGCATCAGGTGCTCCGGCTCGGAATCCACATTGGCGCCCAGATCCAGCATATGGCAATGGCCTGTGGCGGTAGGAATGGCGGTACAGATCGCCGGGCGATCCACGCCGGGCAAGGTCTTGAGAACAAAACGACTGACCGCCATCAGGGCGCCGGTGTTGCCGGCACTGACTGCCGCCTGGGCTCGTCCTTCCTTGACCATATTGATGGCGACCCGCATGGAGGAATCTTTCTTCTGGCGCAAGGCCACTGCCACGGGATCATCCATGGCCACCACTTCCGTAGCAGGCTGGATCTCCAGGCGGGCATGGCCAGACAATCCCGCCTTTTGCACCGCCTCAGCCAGCGGCTCAGCCTGCCCCACCAGGATGATATTGAGATGAGCATGGCGGGAAAGCATTTTCGCCACGGCGGGAACAGTCACGGACAAACCATGATCGCCCCCCATGGCATCCACCGCCAACGTCACAACCGACATGGGCTGCTTCCTTTATAAGATATTCGTTCAAATAGCCCGGCCTTGCGGCCAGTTATCAACTGGCCGCCATTCTGACAAAAAAGCGGCCGGGAAACAGGCTTCCTTGTATCCGCTTACAAAAAATCCTCCCGAAGGAGGATTTTGTGGGCACCCTGACGGGCACCTGCGGCCAATAACAAAACGGGAGCCTTAGCCCCCGTTTTGCGTTACCACTTATTCTTCGTCGTCGGTCTCAACCTGACGAATCACCTGACGGCCACGGTACATGCCATCCGGAGAGATGTGGTGACGACGATGCACTTCACCAGTGTTGGTGTCTTCAGTCAGCGCAGAAGAGGTCAGCGCATCGTGAGAGCGGCGCATGCCGCGCTTGGAACGGGTTTTACGGTTCTGTTGAACAGCCATTTCGAGCTCCTCGGGCGTTGAATCAGCCTGAATTTACTTGCCTTGACCTTTAAGCTTGGCCAGCACGGCAAAAGGATTATCCGCGTTTTCCTGTTTCTCAGGTTTGCCGCTGTCTTGCGGCAAAGCTGTCGGGCAAGGGTCATGCAGTGCCACCAACGGCATGGCCAGCAACAGTTCTTCCTCGAGCAGGTCGGTGAGAACCATGGGTTCTTCGCCAACCAGCCAGGGATCAAGTCGCTCCGGCAGTGCCTTGGCCTGATCCTCGCTCCACACCAGTGCCACGTTGATACTGGCCTTGATGTCGCAAGTCACCGGCTCCAGGCAGCGCTGACATGGCAGCACCAGTATCGTGCTGACCTCGCCCTCAATACGCCGATGCCCCTCTTCATCACGGCCGAATGCCAGCGAAATATTCACCGGCTGGTCAAGACTGTCATGGTAATCCTGCAGGCGAGGCAGGTCCGCAACGGTGAGTTGACCTTCAACAATGCGACCCTGATCCGCGTATTTGCGGGGATCGAGGAACTGTGGCAGTTGCCCTGAAAACATAAGCGCGCAATTCTAGGGCCGAGAGGCCCGCCTGTCAAAGTTAATCTCGGAAGCTAACCATTTGAACTAAAAAGACTTTTTCCAAAACGGAAAAAAGTCAGCGAGCAAAATGCACATTTTTTGCCCGTCAGCGGGGATTTTACCCCAAATCCCCTGCCGCAAACCTTCTTCCCGCAGCGGAAAATCACTACACTCGTGCCCGCCAGAAGTGGAGATCCCCATGACAGACACCCCTACCCTGTTGCTCGCCTCATCCTCGCCATTCCGCCGTGAACTGCTGGGCAAGTTGCGGCTGGATTTTATTCATCAAAGTCCAGACATCGACGAAACCCGCCGTCCCGGCGAAAGCCCCACCGAGCTGGTGATGCGACTGGCGAAAGAAAAAGCCGCCGCTCTGGCCGCCCAACACCCGGACACCCTGATTATCGGTTCGGATCAGGTGGCCGTATTAGGCGAGCAAGTGCTGGGCAAGCCCGGCACCGAAGAAAAAGCCATTGAGCAACTGACTGCCGCCAGCGGCCAGCAGGTGACCTTTCTTACTGGACTGTGCCTGCTCAATACCGCCACCGGGCGTACCCAGGTCGCCTGTGAGCCCTTCAATGTACAATTTCGTACCCTGAAACCCGAGCAGATCACCCGTTATGTGGCGCTGGAACAACCGCTCAACTGCGCCGGCAGCTTCAAGTCAGAAGGGCTGGGGATTGTGCTGTTCAAGGCACTGGAGGGGCGAGACCCCAACAGCCTGATCGGGTTGCCTTTGATTACCTTGACGGAATTTCTGGCGGCGGAAGGAATTCAGCTACCGCCTGAGCTGTGAGCTGTGAGCTGTGAGCTTGCAGAATGGTGACCTGACCACACTAAAGCGCACCCCTTAAAAGCAAAAATCCGACACCCCGGATTTTTGCTTTTCCTCGTAGCTGAAAGCTCCCGGCTCGCAGCTGCCTCACCGAATGCTCGGCACCACAGCATCCAGGCCCAGCTGACTGCCCAGTCCCTCACCGATGGACACACCGAACTTGCGCATGAATTCCTCAAAGGGAGAGCGGCTGGCGCTGTAATTCACGGCTTCATCCAGACCCACAACATCCCGCGCCACATCTCCAGGGCTCTTGAGCCCATCCACCAGCCCCATTTTCTGCGCCCGCTCACCGGTCCAGAACAATCCGGAGAACATGTCCGGATACTCATCCACCTTCAGACGATCGCCACGCCCATTCTTGACGGCAGTAATAAACTGCTGGTGGATCTCGCCAAGCATGGTTTGCATGTGCTGACGGTCACGGGGTTTGACCGGCGAGAAGGGATCCATGATCGCCTTGTTGTCTCCGGCCGTCAGTACCCGGCGCTCGACGCCCAGCTTCTCTGCCGCTTCCTGCAGACCAAAACCGGCCATGATCACACCAATGGAACCAACAATACTGGCAGGGTCGGCATAAATCTCGTCCGCGGCAGACGCAATATAATAAGCCCCGGACGCGCCCACATCCGTGATAGCGGCATACAGCTTCTTGTCCGGATACTCATCGCGCAGACGCTTGATGGCGTTATAGACCTGGTTGGACTGCACGGGGGAGCCGCCTGGACTATTGATCTTGAGCACCACCGCCTTGCTGTTTTCTGCCTCAAAGGCTCGGGTCAGACCACTGACAATCAGATCAGCGCTGGCATCCTGATCCGGGGCAATCACCCCGGAAACATCAACGATGGCCACATGCTCTTCGGCCACCGCCATGGTATTGCTGGTCTTGCCCGGCAGCACCATTACCAGTACCGCAAACAGATACACAAAAGTCAGCGCCTTGAAGAAGATACCCCAACGTCGGGATTTCCGGTGCTCGTCCTGGGCCTGACCGAGCAGCTTTTCAATCAGCTTCCACTCACGCTCATTGGCAGGACGCTGCGGGGCGTTATCGTTTTCCATCTATACCGTCTCCGTGACCAGTTCATTCGCCGCCAAACCCACCAGCGGCAGCAAGTCGTTCAATCTATCAATCACCGCCAGCGGCTCACAAGGCAACAGCCTGTCCAGCGGATGAGCGCCATAACTGACCGCTATGCGGTCAACGCCGGCATTGCGGGCCATGTCGAGATCAAAAGAGGTATCCCCGACGACCACCGCCCGTTCAGGCGCAACTGCCAGCTCGTCCAGCAGTTCCAGCACCATATGGGGCTGCGGTTTCGAGCCGCTTTCATCGGCACAGCGTGAGGCATGAAAGTACCGGTCCAAGCCGGTATTGCCCCACACCCGCTGCAAGCCCTTACGACTCTTGCCCGTGGCGACGGCCAGTTTTAGCCCCTGCCCGCGTAGCTGGGCCAACACCTCTTCCGCACCGGGATACAGGGCGCTGGGCGTCGACTCGGCCTCAATAAAGTGAAAGGCATAACGGTCTCGCATCAGCTCTACGCCGGCCGCATCCAGCACCGGATACAAGCTGGCGATCGCCTCTGGCAAACCCAACCCGATAATGCCGCACACCTGATCATCAGCCAACGCGGGCAGCGCCAGGTCCCGGGCCGCCGCATGCATGCAACTGACAATCCGACCGGTAGAGTCCATCACCGTGCCATCCCAGTCGAAAATCACCAGATCGTATTTCATTGATTCCCCCGCAATGCAGCCAGAATAGCCTCAAAGTCCTCATCCAGCGGCGCCGTGACACTCAGGGTCTTTCCGGTGTCCGGGTGCGGGAACACCAGCGTTCGGGCATGCAGACACAAACGCTTGTGCCCCAGGGCATCCAGCAGTTGGGCGCCCTTGTCGATACCGTATTTGTCGTCCCCCAGCAGCGGGAAGCCGCCAAACTGGCTATGCACCCGAATCTGGTGGGTACGCCCCGTCTCCAGGGTCGCCTCGACCAACTGGGCGTCTTTGAGCCGCTCGATCATGCGAAAATGCGTCACCGACGGCTTACCCTCACGAGACACCCGCACGATACGTTCATTGCCATTCTGCATCTTCAACAAGGGCGCCTCGATCGTACGCTCCTTGCCCTTATAACCTTGGCAGATCAGCCAGTAGCGTTTTTCCACCTGCCCGGCCTGCATCAGCCGCTGCAGTTTGCGCAAGAAAGAGCGACGTCTGGCCACCATGATCAGGCCGCTGGTGTCGCGGTCCAGCCGGTGCACCAGCTCAAGCTCCTTCTCGTCGGGGTAGATCACCCGTAACGCCTCGATCAAGCCCAGGCTGACCCCACTGCCCCCATGCACCGCCAAACCCGCGGGCTTGTTGAAGATGAACAAATGGGGATCTTCATGGACACAGGCCCGTGACAGGCGCTCGGTCAGGCCGTCACTGACCTTGGGCGGAGCATCGGATTCACTGGTACGAATCGGTGGAATGCGCACCACATCCCCAGTGGCTAACCGGGTCGTTTGCTTGGCTCGTCCCTTGTTCACCCGCACCTCACCGGAGCGAATAATCCGATAGATACGGGATTTGGGCACCCCTTTCAGGTGGGTGAACAGGAAATTATCAAGGCGCTGTCCGTGCCGGCCATCGTCGATGGTCACAAAGCTGACACGGTTCGCTGCGGGGGTATCGTCTGACATGGCGGCGATTCTATAGAAAGCCGCATATAGTGAATAGTTAACAGTGGGCTAATAGCTAAAACAAATAAAGACAAAGCCAAGCATAACCCAACAACCCTCTGACGCGGGCACAGCCAGTCAGAACCCGCTCCACCACCCGAGACTATCCACTATTCACTGTTCACTGCCACAACCGATTGATCCCCCTAGCCTTTTGTTGCTATAGTCAAGCGTCGACCTGAATAGAAGGCAACGGCGACGCGCAGCGAACATTCGCCGTGTGGCCCGCTCCGGCACAGCCGCGAACGACATGGGCCCCGCCCGATCAGGTCTGGCAAAGCGTTACCACCCGCCACTGTCCCCACAAGGTAAACAGTGCCGGGTACAACGCTGCAGAGTAACCCATTTAAAACAGCGTCCAAGGTATGGACCCTGAACATTAACAATGGTGGCCTGCAGCGCCGGTCGAATGACCTGGAAAACAGACAGACAAGAGTTTACATATTGTTGTGCTGCCCGGGAGTGAGATACCACCTCGAGGCCACGGCAATCGCGTAGAAGTAAAACCGCCTGGCCACACTGCCAGTGACCGTTACGCACTAAACATTGCCAATAACTCGGAGAGACGCTGACTCAGGCACACTGATCACCCAGGAAAGCGAAGATCCACGCCCTGCGTGCGCCCTGCCCGTGACTTGCCTGCAGCCCTCCCCCTGGTCTGCTACCGGTTTGCCCCCGGCCCTGCCCAGTGCCACCACTAACGTGTGGTAGCACCATGAAACGTATGCTAATCAACGCCACTCACCCTGAAGAGGTACGGGTGGCACTGGTCGATGGCCAACGGCTGTATGACCTGGATATCGAACACCGGACTCGGGTTCAGAAAAAAGCCAACATCTACAAAGGCAAAATCACCCGGGTAGAACCCTCTCTCGAAGCGGCCTTTGTAGACTTCGGCGCCGAGCGACACGGTTTTCTGCCTCTCAAGGAAATCTCCCGCCAGTACTTCCAGAAAGACCCCAAAGATATTCAGGGTCGCATCAACATCAAGGAAGTCATCAAGGAAGGCCAGGAAGTCATTATCCAGGTCTCCAAGGAAGAGCGCGGCAACAAGGGCGCAGCCCTCACCACCTTTATCAGCCTGGCCGGCCGCTATCTGGTCCTGATGCCCAACAACCCCCGTGCTGGCGGCATTTCCCGCCGTATTGAGGGCGAAGAGCGGGCTCAACTCAAGGAAGCCCTGGGCGCCCTGACCATCCCCGATGAAATGGGCGTCATCGTGCGTACTGCTGGCCTGGGCCGCAGCGCCGAGGAACTCCAGTGGGACCTGAACTACCTGCTCAAGCTGTGGAGCTCCATTGATTCCGCGGCAGAAGAACGCAAGGCGCCCTTCCTGATCTATCAGGAATCCAATGTCATCATCCGCGCCATTCGCGATTACCTGCGCAAGGACATCGGCGAAGTGCTGATTGACTCCGAGAAGGTATTCGCCGAGGCCCAGGGCTTCGTGCAGCAGGTGATGCAGGACTTCCAGCACAAGATCAAGCTGTACAACGAAGAAACCCCGTTGTTTTCCCGCTTCCAGATCGAATCCCAGATCGAGACCGCCTTTGAGCGGGAAGTGAAGCTGCCCTCCGGTGGTTCCATCGTCATCGATCCCACCGAGGCACTGGTGTCCATCGACATCAACTCCTCCCGCGCCACCAAAGGTGCGGATATCGAGGAAACCGCCCTGCAGACCAACCTGGAAGCCGCGGAAGAAATCGCCCGCCAGCTGCGCCTGCGCGATATCGGTGGCCTGATCGTGGTGGACTTCATCGACATGGGGCCGTCGCGCAACCAGCGCGACGTGGAAAACCGCATGCGCGATGCACTGGAAGCCGACCGCGCCCGCATCCAGCTTGGCCGCATCTCCCGCTTTGGCCTGCTGGAGCTGTCACGCCAGCGTCTGCGTCCGAGCCTGGGCGAGACCTCCAGCATCGTGTGCCCCCGTTGTGATGGACAGGGCCATATCCGTGATGTGAAATCCCTTGCCCTGAGCATCCTGCGCCTCATCGAAGAAGAAGTGATGAAAGAGCGCACCGGTGAAATCCAGGCTCAGGTACCTGTCGCCGTGGCTACCTACCTGCTCAACGAGAAGCGCGAACCGCTGCGCGCCATCGAGCAGGCCCACAAGGTACGGGTGGTGATTATCCCCAACCCGAACTTGGAAACCCCGCATTTCGAGGTAGAACGCATCCGTGACGATCAGGTCGTCACCCAGCTGAGCCATGAAATGGACCTGCTGGAAAACAACAACGACGGTGAAGTGCCCAATGCCCAGGACGCCACCGCCAAGCCGCCGCAGGAGCCTGCGGTCAAATTGATGGCACCGGATACTGCCCCGCCGCCACCAAAGCCCGCCGCCGCCGCCCCGGCCCCCTCTGCCAATGTGCAGAACCTTGGGCTGCTGGCACGTTTCTTCACCTGGCTGGCACAAGTCTTCACTGCCGAGCCCAAGCCGGAGAAAAAGCCCAAGAGCAGCAAGCCCCAGCAAAAGGGCAACAAGGGCCAGCAAAACAACCGTAACCGGGGTGGCAACACCCGTAACCGCAACGACAACCGCGGCGGCCGCAATGACAACCGCAATCGCCAGGATGATGGCGGCAAGGGCGGCAACCGTGGCAACAAAAGCGGTGACGACAGCGGTAACCGCAACAACCGTGGCCGCAACAACAAGCAGCAGGACAAGGACGACAACCGAAAGGACAATCGTCAGTCCGACAACAAACGCAACACCGCGGACAACCGTAACAACGAGAACGGTAACGACAACAACGGTGGCAACAACGAGCGCCGTGGCCGCAATCGCAACAGTAACCGCAATAACGACAACCGCGGCGACAAGGGCGACAACAACAAGGCCGAAGGCAACAAGCCACGTAACCGTAACAAGCAGCAGGACAGCAGCAAATCCGAAGGCAATAACGACAAGGGCCCCAAGGCACCGCGTCGCAACGAAGCCAAGGATGACCGCCCCCTGCGCGAGCGTCAGCGCCCGGCCAAAAAAGACACGGCCCCCGCGAGTGATGCTGCGGCCGCCGAGCAGGCAAACGACAGCGCCGTAGCCAGCAAAGCCGCGCCGCGCCCGGAGCAAAAGCAGGCCCCCCGTGCACAGGCCGAGGACACGGCTGCACCGGCTGAAGGGCACCCGCCTGCCAAGCTGGTTCCCGAGCAGGAACCCGCCAGTAACCCGCAACAGACGCCTGCAGCCGCCAAGGAGGCTGCTGAGACTGCGCAGAAACCCGCCCCGGCCAAACCGGAGCAGGCTCCTGTCGCCAAACCCCAGGCTCCGGCGGCTGACGCCAAGGCAGAGCAGGCTCCGAAGGCTGCCCCCGCGCAACAGCAACAGCCCGAGACAACGGCAGAACCCGCCAAACCTGCCGCGCCCAAGGCTGACGCTACCGCCACCAAGCCGTCCTCTGAAGCGGCACCGTCTGACGCACCGAAGCCTGCCGATGCGCCAGCGCCTCAGGCACCACAAAGCGAGAACCGTGAAACCCCGGCGGCTTCCCCGAAAGCCGAGGAATCTACGCCGGCAAATGAGGCAAGCGGTGTAAAGGCTGAGAAGACGGAAAAGGTGCGTGCCAGCAACGATCCACGCTCGCCGGACTACAAGCCCAGCCAGCACACTCCCCGTCCACGGGCGGAGAAGCCCAAGCCGGCTCCTACCGGCAATGAGCTTCCCAGCCGTGCAGTGGAAGTGAAGCCGGTGGCAGCAGAAACCAAACCGGCTGCCGCCGAGCAAGGCATGGCTTCCAACGACCCGCGCGCGCGCCGTCGTCAGCAACAGGCCGAAGCCGCCGCCAAGGCCGAAGCCGATGCGAATAACAGCGGCAACAAGGAGAGCACCCCATCAGATTCCTGAAGGTGATCTCCTGAAACAACAACGCCCCGCATTGCGGGGCGTTGTTGTTTCAGGCGGGTGGCTTTTGCGGCCCGCGGCGTGATGGCATATCAGGAACAGCAATCAGCGGTTAGCGGTCGGCCCCGGCATCCTCACGGGTTCCTGCTCCAGCTCAACCCCAAACCGGGCTTTCACATCCCGGCAAACGGCCTCAGCCAGCGCCGTCACATCGTCACAGGTCGCGCCGCCATGATTAACCAGCACCAACGCCTGCTCGCTGTGCATACCCACCGGCCCCAGACGCCGTCCTTTCCAACCTGCTTGCTCAATCAACCAGCCAGCCGCCAGTTTCACGCCTTCCGGTTGAGGATAGCTCACCAGCTTTTCATGACGCTGCTGCAGTGACGCGGCCAGCGACGCCGGCACCACCGGGTTCTTGAAAAAACTCCCGGCATTGGCCAGCACCGTCGGGTCCGGAAGTTTGCTACTACGGATAGCAATAACCTGCTCTCGTACCGCAGCAGGTGTCACCGCCACCCCGGGCCGCTGCGCGAAAAACGCCTGCAACGGGGCATAGTCGATATTACAGCGAGGCTGCCGGTTCAAACGCAACTCGATACCAGTGATGATATAGCGGCCACGATCACGGCTTTTGAAACGGCTGTCGCGGTAAGCAAACTCACACTCAGCGGCAGAAAAATGCAGCACCTTGCCAGAGGCGATTTCCATCACCGTGACCTGCTCCAGGACCTGCGACAGCTCAACACCATAGGCGCCAATATTCTGAAACGGGGCGGCCCCTGTGGTACCAGGAATCAAAGACAGGTTTTCCAGCCCCTGCCAACCCTGCTCTACGGTCCAGGCTACCAGATCATCCCAGTGGACCCCGGCACCCGCTGCTACCCAGACATGGGAGTCGTCTTCTTTGACCTTGACCATGCCATCAATCGCAAGCGACAGCGTCAGCCCCGGCAAATCCCCATCGATCACCAGATTGCTGCCCTCACCAATCACGAAAACCGGCTGGGACAAATCTCGCTCGGCAAGCAATTGCCTGAGCGCATCCAGAGTGGCGGGACGCGCCAGATGGTGGGCTTTGGCCGGTAGCCCAAGGGTATTGAGTGCGCGCAGGTCAGCGTTGTGTTCGAGCCCGCTCACAAGCGCTCCTGTAGCGATGCCAACAGGCCCCGGGCTCCATCCTCAACCAGGTCCAATACCTGATCGAAACCATCGTTACCGCCATAATATGGATCCGGCACTTCTCGCTCTGCACTGTCGGTGGCGTAATCAAGAAAACGGGCCAGAATGCCGCTGGCATCCGATGGGCGCATGGCTTCCAGGTCCGCCAGATTGGCATTATCCATCGCCAACACCACATCAAACGCGTAAAAGTCGGCCGGACTGACCTGCCGGGCCCGCAGGCTGCTCATGTCATAACCGCGACGAGCCGCAGCCTCCTGGGTACGTGGATCCGGTGCGCGGCCAATATGCCAATCACCGGTACCTGCGCTATCAATACGAATTTGCTCTTCCAACCCTGCATCACGGACGTATTGGCGAAACACCACGTCCGCCGTGGGAGAACGGCAGATATTACCGAGGCACACAAACAACACAGAAACGGACATCAGCCCTTCTCCAGCATGGCCTGAACGCGTTCCAGATCTTCCGGGGTATCAATGCCACCAGGTACCGCCTCACACGACGGCGCCACATGAATGGCCACCCCGTTGGCCATCGCCCGCAGCTGCTCCAGAGACTCCAGCCGCTCCAGCGTTGCCGGTTCCCAGGCGACGTATTGATGCAGGAATTTCACCCGATAGGCGTAGATGCCGATATGGCGCCACCATTGGCCACCCTGAATATCCCTGGCGCCTTGTACAAAGGCATCACGATGCCAGGGAATCGGCGCACGGGAGAAATACAACGCCCGCCCGTTGCTGTCGAACACCACCTTGACCACATTCGGGTTAAACACATCATCTGCCAGCTCAATAGGCTCACAGAGGGTCGCCATCTGACAATCCGGATGGCTGGCCAGATTGGTCGCAACCTGATCAATCACCGCGGCAGGAATCAGCGGTTCATCGCCCTGCACATTGACGATGATATCGTCGTCACTCAGGCCCAACTGCTGGGCAACTTCCTGCAGCCTGTCTGTCCCTGAGGGGTGATCTGTTCGGGTCATGACGACCGGCACCTGGCCTTCCAGCGCATCCGCAATTCGCTGATCATCGGTCGCCACATAAACCTTGTCCGCCTGACTGGTCAGACAACGCTCTGCAACGCGGGCAACCATGGGCTTGCCTGCCAGATCCGCCAGCGGCTTGCCAGGAAGACGGGTAGACGCATATCGCGCCGGCACCACTACATAAAAACTCATGAACAACCTCTTTTAAAAAAACCTCAAGCTACAAGCTACAAGCTACAACGCGAAGCCAGGCCTGGTGATTCTGAAATGCCCCAGCCGCGATCAACGCTCATTCGCGGCTTCGAGCCAAGGGTAAAATCCCAGGCTGATCCGCGTTGTAGCTTGTAGCTTGTACCTAATCTGTCCCCAGCGCCCGGTCCAGAATCTGCTCAAGAAGGCCATCCGGCAGGCTCGCCGTCACCGGCAGAAACCACCAATGTGGTTCGGCAAACTCCTTGCACTTGACCGCATCTTTTTCGGTCATCAGCACAGGCAGGCCATCCGCGAACGCCAGGTCCGCCGGTTGGTAGGCGTGATGGTCCGCAAACACATGAGGGGTAATATTCAGGCCCAGGATATTGAGCAGATTGAAGAACCGTTTGGGATTACCGATACCGGCAACCGCATGAACCTGGGGGTGACTACGCAGAAAGTCCTGTGGTGACAGGCTGTGCCCGCCCTGCAAACTCTCGACCCCATCCGGGCGCATGATCATCGGGTGAGCACCGCTCCAGCCACCACCGGTGCTAATGACAAAGTCCACCTCCTTGAGCCGCGAAGCAGGCTCACGAAGCGGGCCTTCCGGCAAGCAACGGCCATTACCCAGGCCTCGCTGACCGTCCACCACCACCACCTCGACACTGCGAGGCAAGGCGTAGTGCTGCAAGCCATCATCACTGATAACCAGATCAGGCTGATGATCCCGTACGGCCACCTGCAGCGCATTATGACGATCAGGATCCAGAATGACGGGAGCGCCGGTGCGGCGAGCAATCAGGACCGGTTCGTCCCCGACGTCCAGTGCCGCACTCTGGGCATCCACCGTCACCGGGTACTGATTCGTCTTGCCGCCGTAGCCGCGCGACACGACCACCACCGTCAGCCCTCGGGCTTTTGCCGCCTGAACCAGCGCGATAACAAGCGGGGTCTTGCCTGTCCCGCCAACAGTAATATTGCCGACCACCAACACCGGCACAGGCGGAACGGGCTTCGCCTTGCGAAACCGGCGCAGCCGTCGCGCGGCTTCCATGGACACCAGCATGGACAAGGGCCGCAACGGCACAAGCCACGGGCTACCCTTGTACCAGCCCTTCTGAATCCACTCACTCACCGACATGGCAATCTGCCCCTGAATCCTCGTTCCCTGAATTACTCTTCTGCAAAGTCCATCCGATAAAGCTGGGTATAGATACCGTTCTTCGCCAGCAACTCCTCATGGCTACCCTGCTCCATGAGCTGGCCCTGATCCAGAACCAGAATCCGGTCGGCCTTCTCGATGGTGGACAGACGGTGGGCAATAACCAGAGTAGTTCGCCCGGCCATGACTCGCTCCAGCGCCTGCTGAATGTGGTGTTCAGATTCAGTATCCAGCGCGCTGGTCGCTTCATCCAAAATCAGCACTGGCGCATCCTTGAGCAATGCACGGGCAATCGCGATACGCTGGCGTTGTCCGCCGGACAGTTGCACTCCATCCTGGCCCAGACGGGTGTCCAAACCCTGCTCGAGTTGTTCAATAAAACGCCAGGCATGGGCATCACGGGAAGCCGCTTCAATCGCCGCATCGTCCGCCGTGCGCAACTCGCCATAGGCAATGTTGTTGCGCACAGTGTCGTTAAACAGCACCACCCGCTGGCTGACCATGGCAATCTGGTTGCGCAGTTCTCCGAGGGTGTATTCATCCAGTGGCACACCGTCCAACAGGATGCGCCCCTGATCCGGATCGAAAAAGCGGGGCAACATGGCACTGATGGTACTCTTCCCCGCACCGGAACGGCCCACCAGCGCCACGGTTTCGCCGGCGCGAATGCGGAAGGACAGATTTCGTATTACGGGTGTTTTGGGCTCGTAACCAAAGGTCACACCGTCAAACTCGATATCACCGCGCACCTTGGTAGCAGGCACATAGAGTCCCTGATCCACTTCTTCAGGTGTATCAAGCAGCTCGAACAGGCTGGCAGCACCGGTTACCCCGCGCTGCACCTTCACATTCACGTCGGTGAGCTGTTTCAGGGGTTTCTGGATCATCCCGGCCGCCGCAATGTAAGACAGGAAGCCACCCACCGTCAGCGCGTCACCCATCAAGTGGATATAGAGATAGGTAATCGCGCCGATCCCGACAGCCACAAACAACTGCACAATGACGGTACTGGCAATCTTGCTGGCATTGAGCTTCACATTCTGTTTGGCAAATGTGCGGCTGACAGAATGAAAACGGTTGGCTTCCTGCTCCTGGCCACCAAAGATTTTCACCTCACCGCTGCCCTCAATGGCCTCACCCAGAAAATGCGTGATATTGGACATGGACGCCTGGATTCGTCGACTGATCTTGCGGAAACGCTTGCTGGTCACATTGACGACCAGGGCAATCAGCGGCGCGACGGCAACCAATATCAGAGTGAGCTTCCAGTTCTGCCAGAGCAAAAAGCCGAATAGCCCAATCACGGTCAAGCCTTCGCGAATGATCACAATGATCGCATCGGTGCCTGCACTGGTGACCTGCTGGGCGTCAAAGATGATCTTCGACATGATCCGGCCTGAGGCATTCTTGTGGTACTCCGACTGGGGCAGCTTAAGAACATGACCGAACACATCGTTGCGCAGCACATACACGATTTGTTGAGCGACCCAGTTCATCGTGTAACTTCCCATGAACTGACCGAGCCCCTGGAATATCACCAACACCAGGGGCGCAATGGACACCACCATCACCCGAAATTCCGTGGGATTGACGATGGTTTCGCCGAGATACCCTGCCAGCTGGGCCGCACCGGCTTGCGTCCCCGCATAAATGGCGTAGCCAATCACACTCAGGACAAGCATGAACCAGTAAGGACGAACATAGGAAAGCAGCCGCTTGTAGGTCGGCCACACGTCCACAGAGGATTGACTCATTGTGCCTCGTCAGGGGTTTGGCGGGTGGTGAGCGACAGCTTAACAAAACCCAGCTGCCCCGCCACGTCGTAGACGCGCACAACAGACTGATAGGCCACATTGGCATCCGCATAGATTTGCAGCGGCAGATCCGTTTTGTCCTGGCCAAGTCGTAGCAGGGCCACACGCAGGCTTCTGCTGTCGCTGGCTGCCAACTTTTCCCCGTTGACCAGATAATCTCCGGTGGAGGTGATCGTCACCTCCACTTGATCTGGCGACGGGGCCAGCGCCGTTCCATCAGCCTGTGGCAGGGTGATCGCAAGCTGCGTCTTGTCATCAAAGGTGGTGGAAACCATGAAGAAAATCAGCAGCAGAAACACCACATCGATCAGAGGTGTCAGATTGACGCTGATTTCTTCCTGGCTGGGACGGGGGAACTTCACGCCTTTTCTCCTGGCTCGGCTTCGCGGTCACCGTGTACCAGATCCACTACGTGTACCGCGCTCTGCTCAAGCTCAACGGTAATTTCTTCCACCCGGCGGACAAAAAAGCGGTGAAAGAAAATAGCCGGAATCGCCACGACCAGACCGGCAGCGGTAGTCAGCAAGGCCTGGGAAATCCCGCCCGCCAGTTGTGCGGCATCACCGGTACCGTGAATCATGATCGCGGCAAACACATCGATCATGCCGATCACCGTCCCCAGCAAACCCAACAGAGGCGTAATGGCCGCAATGGACCCCAGCGTACTGAGAAATTTTTCCAGCTCGTGAATCACGCCGGTCGCACTTTCCTGAATGCTTTCCTTCATGATATCTCGGCCGTGCTTGGCATTGGCCAGGCCCGTCGCCAGAATACGCCCCAGCGGTGAACTGTCGCGCAACTTGATCAGATTGCCCTCATTGAGCAAGCCCCGCTTCAACAGGGTCTGCACCTGCGGAACGGTATCCGCCGGCGCCAGTTTGCTCGGCCGTAACGTCCAGAAACGCTCAACGACAATGGCCAGTGCCACCACGGAACAAATCAGGATCGGGAGCATCATCCAGCCCCCGGACTGCACAAGGTCCTGCACCTTTCTCTCCCCTCACTCACTACGTCGCCCATCTGGGCGCAGTCGGGTTACCAGAAACGCCAGCCGGCCGGTTTGTGCCAGGGCCGGGCATGAGATTGGCGCCATTTTGTTATAAGCGGAACATTATCGGCATCACCCCGGCGAAACACAATCATGCCGGACTCATCGGTGCGCAGAACTGTGACTCCCGACGCCCGCAGACGTTCCAGCACCTGCGCATGGGGGTGGCCGAAATGATGGCGATAACCGGCACTGGCAACCGCCCACTGTGGTGAGGTGTCACGCAGAAAGGCCGCCGAGGTGCTGGAGCGACTACCATGATGGGCCAGCACCACCAGATCGCTCTGTGGCCACTGCCCCAGCAATGGGTACTCACTCTCACGGGTAATATCACCGGGCAAGAGCAACGACAGGTTTCGCCCTTCGATATGCAGCACACAACTCGCATCATTGCCACGCGCATTACCGTCGCCCTGCCGCGGCCATAACACCCGAAAGCGCACCCCGTCCCACAGCCACTGTTGCCCGGCGTGACAGGGGCTGCTACCGGCTACCCGCTCGGGTTCACCACTCAGCACCGCCCGGGACTCCGCCATCATTGGCAAGATGGCTCGCAAGCCTCCCGCGTGATCATTGTCCCCGTGACTGACCACAATCCGGTCAGGGACAAGGCCAAAACGATTGAGCCACGGCACCACGATACTGGCTGCCATACTGCCACCCGGCCAGGATGCCCCGGTGTCGTATAACAGCAGATGTTCACGGGTCCGTACCGCCAACGCCAACCCTTGCCCCACATCGAAAACAGTCAGTTCCCATTCACCGGCGGGTAACGGCGCCGGGCGCTGGGCCAGCCATGGAATCAGGAACAACGGCAACAAACGCCGGGGGAACGGCAACCCGGGCATCATCAACATCGCCACTGCGACCATCAGGCAAGTCCCGGCCCATGCGCCAGGCAAGGGCAACCCCGGCAAAACCAAGGTGTCAGCCAACTCCTCCATCAACCACGCGGAAAGCTCAATACCCGTGGCAGCCCCGTGCAACAACACGCTGCAGTCAGCCAGAGCGCCACATAAGGCCAATGGAATCACCAAAAACGAATACAGGGGAATCAACACGATATTCGCCAGTGGCGCACTCAGTGACCACAGCTCGAACAAGACTGCGCCCAGCACGCTCATGACCGCAGGCAATAGCACGATCAACCGGCGACTGCCCTGCCCCATGGCCAACCAACCAATGGCAGCCACGGCACCGAATGACAACCACAAGCTTTCCGACAAGGCAGACAGGGGAAACACCAACAGCACGACGCACAGGGCCATTGCCAGGCTACGCCATAACGAAAAAGGCTGTCGCAAACACGATGATATCGCCACCACGGCCAGCATGGTCACGGCCCTCAGGGTCGGCAGACTGAAACCCGCCATCGCGGAATAGCCAACCGCCGCCAGCATGGCCGGGCACCACGCCAGCTGTTGCAAGGTATAGCGCTGCAAAGCAGGCACTAACCGCTGGCAAAGCGGCATCAGGCACCAGCGGCCGAGCCAGCCCGCCAACCCGGCCACCAGCGCAATATGCAGCCCGGAGATCGCCAGCAGATGGGCCGCCCCCGTGGCCTGAAAGACCTGCCACTGCTGCGGGGTCAGTCTTGAACGGTCGCCGACAATGAGTGCAGGCACCACCGATGCTCCCACCGGTGAATTCTGCAAGCGAGCAGCAAGACTGGCGGACAACTGCTCTCGCCAACGTAAAAACCCGCGGCCCTGCGACAACCGATGCCACTGTCGTATCGAACCGCGCGCATGAATCCCCTGCGCCAGGTCCCGGCGAGCCAGATCCGCACCCGTTGCATTAAACTGCCCTCGCCCAGCCTTGAGCTTGACCACTATCCGGGCCCGCTCCCCCGCACGCACAGGTTGCGGCGGGTCATAATAGTTCACGCGCACACGGTGAACGCCTGGCCAGGCGTCGTTGCCGGAGACTTCCAGTAGCAGGGCCTGACGCCAACGCCAGCGTCCAAAGCGATATTCATGGACCATTTGCGGCAAGGCGACCACCCGGGCCTCAAACGGTAGCACCTCCCCTTCCAGGGCATCGGGCAACTGCTGCCCAATTCCCCACTGCAACTGCATCACTCCGGCCATGAAGGCCAACCCCGGCAACAGCAACCATCCTCGCCACCGGCGACAGCACAGCACCGCAAACAAGATCACACACAGCGGCCACAACACGCCAAGCCAGCAACCCGCCACCATGGCCAGAGCCGCTATCCACCACCCCATTGCTGCTCCCCGGTTGGCACCACACCCGGTGTATTTCGTGCTTCAGCACGTTTCGCTGTGGCAAATACCCGTGGCAGGTGTATGCCTTTGTGGTTGTTGCGGGCATAATAGCCAGCCGCGGGGGAAAGCGGGGTAAGCCTCTGACCCCAATTTCTGCCAGACATGCGCTATGCAGATCACCACAAAGGTCGGATAGCCTGCCGCCCAAGGTTCAGGCAAGCTGACCGGAAACTCCGGGCACAACACGCCCGATCAGGCCAGCAGATGCGAGTTCATGCCTAAACGGATATTTCGTAAATACCTGCCCAAGCCCGAACGGCTTCGTGAACAGAAATCCTTGCGTTTTCTGGGCGAGGTATTGGCAGATCCGAATCTCTGGCATATCAACCGCCGCTCCCTGGCCGGCGCCGCCTTCATCGGCATTTTTTCCGGGCTGCTACCCATCCCTCTGCAAATGGGACTGGCCGCCTTTCTTGCGGTGCGTTTTCACTGCAACTTGCCACTCTCGGTGATGCTGGTCTGGATCTCCAACCCGGTCACCTATGTGCCCATTTTCTACTTTACCTACCGTATCGGCGCCTGGCTGCTGGGCATGCCGCCGCACAGTGGTGAAGACATCACCGTAGCCTGGTTCGTGGAGCAGTTGATCCCGCTCTGGGTTGGCTCTGTGCTGTGCGCGTTGTTGTTTGGAGGGGTTGCCTATCTGACCGTCAAGGTGGCCTGGCGGCTGGCAGTGATTCGCAGCTGGAACCTGCGCGCCCGTGCACGAGCACGGGCACAGCGTCGTGCCGCCCGCAAGGAGCAAGCGGCACAACGCAACGAAGATGACAGTAAAGAGAAAGACGAAACCGAGGAGCCGCGTCAGAGCTGACGCAACACCCCATCATGCAGCTCATACTGCTTTGGACAGCGGCTGGCGAAGTCCCGGTCATGTGTCACGATCATGAAAGCGGTACCCAACGAGCGGTTCAGCTCCAGCATCAACGCCTGCACTTGTTCCGCCGTACGCTCATCCAGATTACCCGTAGGCTCATCTGCCATGACCAGAGCAGGCTCAGTGACCAGCGCCCGGGCAATGGCCACCCGCTGACGTTCACCGCCACTCAATGCAGATGGTTTGTGGCGAAGGCGATGCCCCAGCCCCACCTTCTCCAACATGGCAGCCGCCCGTTCCTGACATGCGGCAGGTTTGTCACCACGAATCAATAACGGCATGGCCACGTTCTCCAGCGCGGTAAACTCCGGCAAAAGATGATGGAACTGATAGACGAAGCCCAGGTAGCGGTTACGCAACTTGCCGGTGGCACGATCGTTGAGCTGGCTCAGGTCGTTACCGGCGATGGACACAGAGCCGCGGGTGGCATCGTCCAGGCCGCCCAGCAAATTCAGAAGCGTGGATTTACCGGAACCGGACGCACCGATAATTGCAAGGATATCGCCCTGCTCAACAACCAGCTCCACTCCGCGCAGGACCTCAAGCTCGTTATTGCCCTCCTGGTAGCATTTCACCAGAGACTGGGCATGCAGCACCGTGCTGCCTTCGCTGCGGAAATCATTCATAGCGCAGGGCCTCCGCAGGTTGTACCCGGCTGGCTCGCCAGGAGGGGTACAGGGTTGCCGCAAAGCTGATGAACAACGCGATAGAAACAATCGTGATGACATCGCTCCACTGCAGCTCTGACGGCAGGTAATTCACAAAATAGGCGTCAAACAGCCGCGTATTGAAGGTTGTCTCGATCCATTCAGCCAGATTACTGATATTCGTGGCCAACAACACACCCAACACGGTCCCCAGTAGCGTTCCGGCGACCCCGATCAAGGTGCCCTGCACCATGAAAATACGCATGATGGTGCCTGGCGACGCCCCCAGGGTGCGTAATACGGCAATGTTGCCTCGCTTCTCGGTGACCAGCATCACCTGACTGGAAATGATGTTGAATGCAGCCACCGCCACGATGAAGCTGAGCAGCAACGTCATCATGGTCTTTTCCATCTTGATGGCCTGGAACAGGTTGCCGTGAGTGCGTGTCCAGTCGCTGGTGTAATAGCCTGGCCCCAGCTCCCGCTGCAGCTTCCAACCCACCGAGGGCGCACTGAACAAGTCATCCAACCGCAGACGCAGCCCCTGCACTGTACCCGCCTGACGCGCCAGCTTGGCGGCATCGTCAACATTCACGTAGGCGTAGAGCGAATCCACCTCCGCTCGCACCCGAAAGATACCGGTCACGGTAAATCGCTTGAAACGCGGCATGACACCGGCCGGGGAAATGGTGGCTTCCGGCAGCACCAGGGTCACCTTGTCGCCCATGCTGAGTCCCAGTCGCCGCGCCAGACCGTAGCCAACCACCATGCCGAACTCACCCGGCGCCAGGGACTCCAGTTCGCCCTGCTCCATGTAGTCCCCCACGATGGAGACCTTGCGCTCCGATTCCGGCTCAATACCGTTAATCAGCGCACCCGCGACCTCGCCACGGTGGGTCAACATCCCTTCCAGCTGCACAAAGGGGGAGATCGCCTTGATTTCATTGTGGTGATCCAGCCGTTGCGCCAGTTGATGCCAGTCGTCCACGGGTTCACGGCCATGCACCGACAAGTGCGTCACCATGCCGAGAATGCGGGTCTGTAGCTCACGGTCAAAACCGTTCATGACGGAAAGCACGGTAATCAGGACCGCCACACCCAGCATCAAACCCAACGCCGAGATCAGTGTGATCACCGAAATAAAACTGTTGCGGGCACGAGCACCGGTATAGCGCAGCCCCACATAAAATGAGAGAGGTCTAAACATGGAGCGCATTTAACCCGAATCCGGTGGCAAATACTACGATCACATCAGCCGCCGTCCCGGCGACTCGCTTTGTGAACAGGATCTGCGTCCGCCAGATGGCAAAATGGTTGAATAAGCGTGCCTAACTTTCTAATATCGAAAGAAAATACCTATCGCCGGGGGAAAATAATGAAAACGAAAATAATGTCGCTGCTGGCTAGTGCAGCGCTGGTGCTACCCGCTGCCTCCTTGGCCGCAGACGTTCCCCAACGTGGCACCCCCCAATCCCAGGTTCGCGCCCAGCATGGCGCACCGCTATCCAGCAAGGGCCCCGTGGGCACACCAGCCATTACCCGCTGGAACTACGACGGCTTCACCGTCTACTTTGAAAACGGGATTACCCTGCACACTGTTCAGGACCGCCCTGCCAGCCAGGCCCCTGCAATCGTCTCCGGTCCGCAGACCGTCGACAGCCTGCCCCCCATTGAAGAAACACAGACCGCACCCGACCCTGCCCCAGCCGCCCAACAACCGGCGACCCAACAGGCCCCTGCGGCCGACAGCGGCGAGTTGACCTTCGACCCGGTATCCGGGCGCTTTGTGCCTACGGGCGCCGCCGGGCAAACTGACACTGCCGAGCCCAAGCCCGAGGAAACCCCGGCACCAGCCAAGTCCGCACCAGAGGCAGCCCCGGTGGCCCCTGAAGCCAAGGCCGCCGCCCCCACGGCACCGGTCGCCGAGTCCAAGCCGGCCCCTGCTCCGACACCCAAAGCGGAACCCAAACCCGAGCCTGCACCGACACCAGCCCCCAGCGAGCCCGCCACCGCCTCACCCGATGAAGGCGAATTCCGTTTCGACCCGGTGACAGGCCGCATCATTATTGCTGGCGAAGCGTCATCCGAGCAGGCAACAGCCAAGGCCTTGGACAGCGAGCAGAAAGCCACTGAAGCTACCGGCGCTGCAAAACAGTCCGCCAAGGACGCAGCTGAAAGCACCCAGGCTGACACCGAGCAAGCCGCTCAGGACACCTCTGCCCAGGCCGAAGCGGCCAAACCTGCCGACGACGCAGGAGCGGCTGACGACAGCGGTTTCTATATTGACTGGGGTGCCCGCCAGTAGCACACTCGCGCGCATGTTGCTTCCCTGACGGACCCACCCTGACATGCGCCGATTTCTTCCTGAATGGCACCCCCAATGGGGGGTGCTCCTGGCCTGGCCCGACCAGCATACTGACTGGGCAGACCACCTGGCTGACGCCGAACAGTGTTATCTGGATATCCTTGCCGCCCTGCTGGATCATCAGCATGTCTTGCTGGTGTGCCGAAACGAGGCCATGCAAAGCCGTATCACCCGCCTGGTCGACCAGCGTGGCATTGCCCGTGAACGGCTCACCCTCATCATCGCCGACTACAACGACACCTGGGCCCGCGATTTCGGCCCGCTTGCAGTGGAGCAGGATGGCCAGGTGGAATTACTCGATTACACCTTCACCGGCTGGGGCGGAAAATTTGATGCCGAGCAGGACAATGCCCTGAATACATCACTGCCCTGGCAGTTGCCATTGCATACCCAGGCACTTGTTCTGGAAGGCGGAGCGGTAGATACCGATGGCAAGGGTAATTTGCTGACGACCCGCCACTGTTTGCGTAACCCCAACCGGAACCCGGATCTGTCTGAAGCAGAACTGTGCGAGCGCCTCAAGGCTGAATTGGGGGTGAGCGACATCTGGTGGCTTGATCACGGTGAACTGGAAGGCGACGATACCGACGCCCATGTGGATACACTGGCCAGATTCGTGGATGCCCGTACCCTTGCCTATGTGCAGTGTCGCGATAGCAGTGACAGCCATTACCCGTCGCTGCATGCCATGGAACAGGAACTCCAGACCCTGGCCCGGCAGCACAACCTGACACTGGTTGCGCTTCCGCTCCCTACCCCGCAGTACAGTCGGGAAGGAGAACGGCTGCCCGCCACCTATGCCAATTTCCTGATCACTAACGACAAGGTCTTGTTGCCGGTGTACGGCTGCGATACCGATCAGGAAGCGATCACAGCATTACAGGCGGTCGCAGGCGACCGGGTCGTCACCCCCGTGAACTGTCGGGTATTGATTGAGCAGCATGGCAGCCTGCACTGTGTCACCATGCAGTTGCCCCGTGGCGCCCTGTGAGCCCTCTTACCAGCAAGAAAGACAGCGAGAAAGAAGCATGCGTGTAGCCGTCATTCAACAGAAGAACTGCGCCGACCTGAACGCCAACCTGGCGCATTCTCTGGCCCTGGTCCGTGACGCGGCCAACGCCGGCGCTGAGCTGGTGTTGCTGCAGGAGCTGCATCGCAGCCTGTATTTCTGTCAGACCGAAGACACCAGCGTGTTTGACCTGGCCGAGACGATCCCCGGCCCGAGCACCGAAGCCCTCGGCGCACTGGCGAAAGAGTTGGGTATCGTCATCGTGGGCAGCCTGTTCGAAAAACGTGCCGCCGGCCTCTACCACAACACCGCGGTGGTACTGGAAAAGGACGGCACTCTGGCAGGCATCTATCGCAAGATGCACATCCCGGATGACCCCGGCTTCTATGAGAAATTCTATTTCACCCCGGGGGATGCGGACTTCAACGACGGCCGCAGCGGCTTCACTCCCATCGAGACCAGTGTCGGCAAACTGGGCTTGCTGGTGTGCTGGGACCAGTGGTATCCGGAGGCCGCACGGCTAATGGCCCTCGCGGGGGCGGACCTGCTGTTGTATCCCACCGCCATCGGTTGGGATACCGCAGATGAACCAGCAGAGCAACAACGCCAGCTGGACGCATGGATCACTATCCAGCGAGCCCACGGTGTCGCCAACGGGCTACCGGTATTGGTGGCCAACCGCACAGGCTTTGAACAGAGTCCGGCGGACGACAGCGGTATTCAGTTCTGGGGCAACAGTTTTGTGTGTGGTCCTCAGGGTGAGTATCTGGCCCAGGCAGACAGTGACAGCGAGCAAATCCTGATCGCCGAGGTGAATCTGCAACGCAGCGAATCCGTACGTCGTATCTGGCCTTACCTGCGCGATCGCCGCGTGGATGCCTATGGCGACCTGACCAAGCGTTTCAGGGACTGATTGCCCAGCGCAACGTTCCCGGGTTAACCCGGGAACGCGTCAATCGCACCGTAAACCCCTTCAATCAGCATTTGCACCCCGATCACCGCCAGGATCAACCCCATCAACCGGGTCATGACACTCAGCCCTTTTTGTCCGAGCAGGGCCACGACCTTGTGGCTGTAGACAAAACACACGAACGTCATCAGGCAAAGCACAGCAAAGACCAGCAATGTTCCTAGCGGTTTCACCACCGCATTACTTGCCGTAAAGCTCACTGTCGTGGCGATGGTGCCCGGTCCCGCCAGAATTGGCACCGCCAGCGGGGAAATCGCCACATCATCACCGCCACTACCTTGACTGCTTCTGGGCTTGTGCAGGCTGGAGTTTTCCCCTTGCTGCATCTGATAACCGATCAGGAAAACCAGGACACCCCCGGCAATACGCAAGGCGGGCAGCGTGATACCAAAGAAATGAAAGATCAGGTTACCGAGCACGGCAAAGGCCGCAATGATGATAAAAGTCATCAGTAATGCCCGGCGGGCAACCGCTACCCTCTCCTCTTGAGCAAGACCGCCTGTTAGACCAAGAAACACCGCCGTGTTGGCGAAAGGATTCATGATCGCGAAGTAGGCGAAAAAGACAGCAAGCAGGTGATTGACGGTATCGGTCATGAGGGATCCGGGCGAAAGGAAGTCAGGTCGTTATACCTGAGCCTCGCGCCCGGTTAAAGCCTGTCAGTGCGACATGGATAACTCGGTACCGGCATCCTTGCGTTTGAGGTACTCACTCACCAGGAAAGGTGCCTTCAACACACTGTAGAGATTTTCATCCGTGGTCAGCATGTACTCGCGGCGCTCACGCTCGAACGAACGATAACTCTTGCGGAAGTTCAGGTAGTAATCCTTGATCTCACGCAGGCGTTTGGATGCGTACATGGAATCCAGCGCCTCCATGGCGCTTTTGGGGTGGATCCCGATCGCCACATTGAACTCTTCCATGGCCCGGTAGATATCCCGATTACGGTTGATATAAATCAGCGAGTTGGCGTATTCGTAATGGACAATGGCCAGATCATCAGCCTGCTCGAACGCTTGCTCAAAGTAGTCCTCTACGCGGCTCAGGCGTGCACCGAAGGTCAGGCGACCAAACAGCTTGCCCACGTAACGGATGATGTTGGCGTCCTTGGCCGCATTCATGGCCAGCGCTACCGGATGATTCGGTTCAATTTCCAGCGTGTCATCAATGGCCCGGGATACCTTGAACAAGTAATTGTTCATCAGCGATTCCACCGGTGATGCCTCTTCTGCAATCCGGGCAATGGAAAACGCGTAACCCAACCGCAAGGTCATGTAGTCAGCCTGAAATTCTTCCTCATCTTTCAGGCTTTTGATCAAGTCCAGGTAATCGGTGATCTGGTTCGCCACATCCTGAAGCAGCTGCAGTTTCTCTTCCCGCGTGTCGGTCAGGTACACCGCATAGACGCTCTGGGCCAGGTACGCAGGGATCTTGCCGTAAGCGCCCAGCCGCGAGCCATGCTCCTTGGCTGCACGGAAATCCCCACGGAAAAAGAAGCGCCAGGCTTCCAGGATTTCGTCAGACAAGTGCTGGTAATTGCCATCGAATTCCGGACCGAGTTCGGCCTTCAATTGTGGAAAGTGCTCAATACGTCGCTCAAGGTATTCGGCAGACGGATAAGGGATACGCAGGGCACGCATCAACACCGGCCAGGCCTCCTTGAGCTTTTCTGGCGGATAATCGAAGAATCGGGTCTGAAACGGCACGCTGTTCCACTGCCCGGAAATCACCTTGTCATCGACGGCGACTTTCTCGCTTTGCCAACCATCCGCATCCTCAGCTTCACTGCCTTTCTGAGCCTTGTCGGCTATCGCCTTCATCTCTTCGCGGCTGAGATCGTCGTAATCTTTTTCAGCATGACTCACTGGCGAGCACAGCAGGCCTGCCAGTACAAAAATGAACATCGAGCAATTGCGCTTCATAGCCCCGGCCCCATTGTTGTTCTTGCTATTATTTCTGTGTTTCATAATTCGTGACTCTACGGTCACAAAATAGCCCGAAACGCCGTCAGCAGAAACCACGAATCTGCTATCACGATGACATCTTTGATCAGGCTTTGACCACAATGGTCAGAGGGTAAACAAGGAAGAGCAAAACGTTCTCAACGAACCGGATTCGAGGACTTTAGCGGCAGCCGGGCGGACAGCAGATCGTCATAATCCAGAAACGCCGTCACCTGCTCCAGCATCGGCGCAATGCTCCTGGCCAGAAGCAAATCCAGATCGTAGGGGTGGAGTCCGATGCGCAAAGGTCGCCCTTGCGCTTTCGCTCGGCCGAGACAGTATCGGTTAAAGCAAGACAAGAACCAGGCTCGCCAGGGCCGGTCTGCTTCAAATCCCACCAGCGGCAGCGACAGCGTCTTGCCACTGCCGGTATCCAGCACACCGGAAAGGGTTTCCACATACCGAAACGGTAACCGCGAATAATCGTCTGCTGGCAGGGCTCCGAGTGCCCAGGCCGGAGGTACATAAAGGCGTGAAGGCGTGAGCTGATGGAGGGCAAACCAGTCATGGCAATCTTGCACCAGACGCACGATCCCCTCTGCGCTGAAGGACAAATGCTCAGCCACCCTCCGTGACAGCAAGAGACTGTGAAGCCGGTGATACAGAGACACTGGCGGTTGGCACCGGTGAGACCAGCCATGGCCGGCCAGTGGATGGCCGGCCTGCTGCAAATCGCGCAACCAGGCGATGTCGTCCCTGGACCAGTCTCGCCCCGGCACCACCAGCAAAGTGACGTGTTCGGGCGCCAGCTGTAGTCGCGAGAGCATGGCCGTGACCTGCTCTCGAGTTTCCGGCATCACATCATGGATGCTCACCAATGCAGACAGAGCATCAGGCATGGTGGCTACTCAAACGGCGTAACAATGCCAGTGTCGGCGACGGCAGGCTGGCGGCGCGGGGCTTCAACGTCGCACAGTGGGCAAGCACGCTACCCCAGTGTTCGATAGCATGGTTATTCATGGCCAGTGCGGCCTCACGCGCGCTCGCCGCCTTGGCCTGGCGCTCATCGCTTGTCAGGCTTGCCAGACGATCAAGGGTGTCGCTCAACGTTTCGTCCGGCTGCATAACCCAAAGCCCACGCGCCAGCGCCGGCCATTCATTGATCCCGCAAGCGGGCGTGGTAATCACCAGTCGCTGGCGGGCCATGGCTTCAAGGGCTACGGTGCCAAATGCCTCCACCGAAGACGGCAACACCAGCACCTCACACTGGTCCACCAGCGCTACCACTTGCTCACGACTGCACCAGCCATGGCAGTGAAGATTACTCAGACGGTCACAGGCCTGATCCACTTTGGCACGCAAGGGACCATCCCCTGCCACATGAAATTCCAGATCCGGACGCGCCGCAGCCAGCTCCAGGAAGGATTCGATATTTTTTTCTGCCGCAAGGCGCCCCACATAGCACACTTTGTTTACGTCATCAGCCAGAGGTTGCAGCGGTGTCTGCACAAACTCTCTGGCCAGCGGCGTACCAACAAGCTGCGGGTTGCGCGCCCCGGCTTCTCTGGCTTGGGCAATCATGGATTCGCAGATCGTCGCCGCCGTTTCACTTCCCTGAAACAGCGTTCGGTTGATCCAGTTCAGAAAGCCCCCGGCCAGCTTGGCCAGTCGCTTGCCCCAATAGAGTTCTACCAGTCGGTTGTAATCCGTCTGGAAGGTAACGCAAACAGGGATTCCCCATTTTCGGGCAATCCAGTAGCCGATCATGGAGAAAATGCCGGGGCCGGGAATAACGATGACGTGGGGCTTCATCTCCCACACCAGAGCACTGAGCTCACGTATCCGGGGAAAGAAAAGACGCTGGGTCGGGTCACCGGGAATCGGCATGGATGCGCCTTGACAGGGGTGGGGATCCTGCAAACAGGGTTGCACCAGTTCCACCCGCTCTACACGGTCTTCAAGATGCGATACCAGATCCTGGAAATAGGCACCAACGCCATTCCGGCCTTTGATCGCATCCACCACAAACAGTACACGAAGCGTTTTGGTATCCATGGCCGCGAGTATTACCAGCGGCCATTTCCGAATTGTGACAAGCAACAAAAAGCCAACGGGAATTTGCGACAAGATGTGACAGCCGATGAGTCAACGGCAGATCACGCAAAGACATTCAGGCCTCGGGCCGTGAATAACCGAAGCGGTCGTAGACCCAACCAAATACCGCGTTCAGCTCCTCTGCGCTGACACCCAGCGATTGCGGATCGTAATGGTGGCCGCTGCGATAGCCTTTTGCCTTGCGGTCTTGTTCCGCAAGACGTTCGCGGAACGCCGGATCGAGAGTCCAACCGAAACGAATGTACAGTTGCGCAACAACCTCTGCAGGACGATCTGCCAACACTTCCATGACCGATAACCCCTGTCGCGATTCAGGAAGGGTGTCGAGCACCTCCAGCAGATGCCGATAGTAATAATCCAGCATCGCCATGAACCCGTCTCGCCAGTAAGTGGTGGTGTCACGCCCCTCGAAAAGCCGTGCTCCAATCAGAATCGAGTTGATCTGTGAGGGCACGGAGGCATCCGGATTACGCAGGCAGCCAATGAAGCGCGCATCAGGAAAGGCGTCCGCCAGGGTCTGCATCCACGGAGTAAACGAAGGGTTTTTCGACAGCAACTGCTTGTCCTGGCCATGGAAATACAAATGCCGCTGCACAAAACGGCGATAGGCCGCCATTAGCCGGCGTTTTTCTGCGGGAGAGCCATCGCGGTCCAGAAACGTCAGGCGCCACAAGGAAGGAGATGGCACCACCAGCACCATCAGAAAACAGCCCCACACCGGAATCAATCCAAGGTAGTCTTCTTCCGGGTCCAGCAGACCGGTCTTGTGCACACCATCCAGGCCACCCAACACACGTCGCTCTAGCCACAGAAGCAGGCGCCCGGCCGGTTTGCCGATTCTCGCATCCAGTGAGGCTAGAGCAGTCCAGAAATAACGTTGCGTAATGGATGGAGCAAACAGCAATTCCCATAATGCCGTCGTCGTAAAACGCGGGTCCAGCGCCAACAACCGGTGCAGAAAGGTCGTGCCACTGCGTGGCACCCCCACGACAAACAAAGGCTCGCGCACCGTAACTCGGCGAAAGTCCGGAAACAGTACATAGTCGAGCAGCAGTCCCGCCCCATTGATCAACTGCACCAGCAGAAATACCGGCCAGAACAACACGATCACCAACAGCCGTTGCAACGATGCTCCGCGCCGGCCAATCCCGTAATCAGGAAAGGCACTGGCCGGAATACCTCGCAGGTATTGTTTGATGACGGACAGGGCGTTATTCAATCGACTGGCTCCTCGGTAACCTACTGCGCAAGGCTAGCCTTGCGATAAGTCATAAAAATGACACCTTACCCTCTTGTGTCCAGGTCACAGCGCTGTCATCTTTCTCGCAAACAATGCCCGTATGAATATTGCCATGACTCCTCCAGCAACCCCTGTCCACCTGCACCCCGCCCTCGTCGGGCATCGTGGCGCCCGTGGCGAAGCCCCGGAAAACACCCTGGCCAGCTTTCAGGTGGCCGTCGAGGCCGGTGTCACGGAGATGGAACTGGACGTACGGCTGTCCTCTGACGGTCAACTGATTGTGCTACATGACAGCGATGTCACACGAACCACAGGCGTTCGCGGCAACGTGCGGCAATATACGCGAGCGCAGCTGGGCGTCATGGATGCTCGACGTAACACTCCCGGCTGGCATAGCCCCACCGGCATTCCCTCATTGCAGGAAGTGGTCGACCTGTGCGGGCCGCAGATGCGGTTTCAGTTTGAAGTGAAAGGGGCCGACCGCCACGTGCTGCATCAACTGGCCCACCACCTCAGCCACATGATCCATGACCAGCAACTGCAATCGCGGGTGGTGATCACCTCCAGTCATACCGGCTTTCTGCGCATGATCGGCACCATGGCACCGGATATCGAGCGTGGCTACGTCTGCCAGTACCGCTATCTGCAACCGACCCGCCGTGCCCAGGGCCTGGGCTGTAGCTGGGTGATTCCGCACTTTTCCCTGGTCACCCCGGCGTTGATGCGCCGGGCACGCCGGCGAGGTTTGAAAGTGTCGGTGTGGACCGTCAATGATCTGACTGAAGCCGAGCGGTTGGCCAAACTCAAGGTAGACAGCATCATCACCGACTACCCCACCAGTTTCGTCAGCCACTTCCGCAGTCGGCAGCGTTACGCCTCGTCTTCCGTTTCCGACTGAGGCTCCGGTCGGTAAAGCGGTTCGTCACTGAAGAACGACAGGATTTCCTCTTTGCGGGCCAAGGCATCCTTGCGGCCCATTTCAATCAAGGCGTTGGTGAAACCGGGCTCGAACAGCAGGTAGCTCATAGCGCTGGCCCCCGGCGAACGGGTCGCACCCGACCCACGCAAGAAGAAACGCAGGCCCTTGGGCAGCTCCCCGATATGCTCCGCAGCGATTTCATCGATCGGCCGCGAGGGGTAGATCTTCAGTACATCCACTTCCTTGAGGGCAATACCGTGCTTGCGGCGCGCTCTTTCTCCCAACGCCCTGACCGTATTGTTGATGCGCTCCAGCCGCTCCACATCCCCTTCCAGGGTATCGACAAACACGCTGTTAAGAACGTGTCCCAGCACCTGGGCCATGGACGGATAGCCGCTCAGGACGCGCTGGTGCCCTGCACTGACATTGCCAGAGACACCAATCACCAGTAGCCGGGAAGCGCCCAGATGCAAGGCAGGGCTTAGCGGTGCCAACTGGCGCAAGGCTCCATCACCGTAATAACCGCCATCAACCTTGCCAGCAGGAAACAGAATCGGGATCGCCGCCGATGCCAACAGATGCTCGACACCAATGGTGGAACGCTTGCCCTTGCGACGCGCACGCACCCATTCAGCCAGATCATCTTTGCCCTGAAAAAAACTGACGGACTCTCCTGTGGCATAACTGGAAGCGGTTATCGCCAGTGCACGCAGATGCCCCTGATCCAGGTTGCCCTGAATGCGTTGAAAATTGACCACCAAGCTTAACAACCGTTGCAGCGGCAGGTTGTCCAGCAAGGCACTGCGCTCGGGAGTCCGCCCGGTGGTGAACCCGGAAAAAAACCAGCGCAAAATCCCCCGCAGACAAGCATACAAATCGGTGCGGTAAACCTGTTCGGCAGTAATGTTGGACCATACCCGCTCCAGCCCCCGCACGGCAGAACGGTAGTTGCCCGCATTGGCAGCCAGTGCAGACGCATTGATCGCGCCCGCAGAGGTGCCGCAGATGATCGGAAAAGGATTGGGGACGCCGCGATCCAGCATGTCTGCCATGGCCGACAATACGCCTACCTGATACGCCCCTCGGGCTCCCCCACCGGATAACACCAGTCCACGGACCGGATCCTTCTGCTGCATCAACGCCTCCTTGGTTGCCTCCAGTATGCCCACAGCCATCGCCACCTGCCAGACTCTACAAACGCCGGATGACGGGCTTTTACATGACGTTGCAACCGCTGTGCCGATTACCCTTTTCGCGCATCAAGAATCCGCTGGTTGCGGGTGCCACAGGTGCCTTATGCTAGGGAACCTCTGAATAACTCCTTGCGTGCTCAGTCTTTCAGGCTGGTTCGCCCCCTCTATGGGTCAAGAGGGGCGCATCTGCTGCGCTTTGCCGCCAGGAAAGGGAACCACCCTGCCCGTTGCGACAAAACACAACAGCTACACCCTTCAGGCCACGCTGAGCACGCAAGGAGTTATTCAGAGGTTCCCCAAGCCCCAGGCGAATACAACCGTTCTTCCGAGGACCATGAACACCTTCTCTCTACGCCCTGCCCTACCCAGCGATCTGGACGCCCTTACCCGTCTGGAGCAACGCTGTTTTTCCTCCGATCGGCTCTCCCGCCGCAGTTTCCGAAAATGGTTAAAGCGCCAGCATGCCGGACTGATGGTAGTAGAGCGGGAAGGGGAACTGGGAGGCTATGCCCTGGTTCTGCTCCAGCCCGGCACCCGGTTGGCGCGTCTGTATTCCATTGCCGTGGATCCCGGCTTTCGTGGCCAACACCTTGGGGAACAGCTTATGGATGCTGCGGAAGAATATGCCCATCAGGAACGTCGACTCTACCTTCGACTGGAAGTGCGCAAGGACAACCCTGCAGCCATCGCCTTGTATGAAAAACGTGGCTACCGGCTGTTTGGCCTGGCACCGGATTATTACGAGGACCATCAAGACGCCCTCCGATACCAGAAGCGATTGCATTACCAGCCAGCCAACGCAGAACAGATTCATTTGCCCTGGGTGCAGCAAAGCACCCCGTTCACCTGCGGCCCGGCTTGTCTTTTGATGGCGCTTGCAGCCCTGCGCAACCAGCCTGCAGACACCACCGAGGAACTGTTGTTATGGCGTGAAGCTACGACCATTTACATGACCGCGGGCCACGGTGGCTGCCACCCCATGGGGCTGGCAATCGCCGCCCACAAGCGTGGCCTCAACGCCAGTGTCTGGTGCAACCAGCAGGGTCCATTATTTGTGGATTCGGTACGTGATACGGACAAAAAGCAGGTGATCACCACCCTGCACGAGCATTTTGCCCGTAGCTGCAAGGCGCAGCAGATTCCGGTCCATTATCAGGATTTCACTGCCCATGATCTGGACAGTGCCATCGCCCAGGGCAAGGTTGTTCTGGTGCTGATCAGTACCTGGCGCCTGGATGGCCGCAAGGCCCCCCACTGGGTGGCGATCAGTGGCAGCGACGAGGAATGTTTCTACATTCACGACCCGGACCCGGGCGAAGACCAGGTGCCTCTGGACTGCCAGCATGTCCCCATCGCCCGGGAGAAATTCGAGCAAATGCGAAAATACGGTCAGGCCAAACTGCGCACCGCGGTGGTACTGGGGGGCTAAGAAGAGTGGTTTTTCTTAAGCGACGGGACTTTCAATAAGGCTCGCAATAACCGCTCGATCGCGCCCCTTTCCGTAGGAGCGTCGCTGGCGGCGCGATCAAAACCGTTTCAACAATGACGGGATAGAGGGGGCACTAAAAGGAAGAAAGAGCGTAATCGCTGTGTACTCTGTGGCCAATCTCGCTCTTGCCGGTTTGTTATCGCGCCGCCAGCGGCGCGCCAACAAAAAACCAACCTACATTTTCATGACATCCTTGCCCAGCGCAGCGGCTTTTTCGCTGTTCACTTTCTGGGTGTTCTCTTCGCACTTCCCGCGATCGCCGCCACAAATTTCACAGCCTTCTTTCAGGCCAAGATTGGCCAGCCCGCCACAGGAGCCTTGCAGAGGCTTGTTGGACATGATCACGCCAATAGCCATACCCGCAAACAGCAGGCCAAGGAAAACAACAGCCGCCAGAATGGTCATCAACATGTTATCGCTCCTCTTGAATCGCTTTGAAAGCGGGGGTCATCACTTCTTCGACACCCTTATCTGTTCTGACAATAAAGAACACCGCCAGTTCATGTGCCTTGGCAAAGGCCAGACCCTCTTTTGGGCCCAGCACGGTCATGGCAGTAGCCAGACCATCCGCCATCATGGCGCTGGGATGCAGAACGGACACCGACGCCAGAGCATGCTCAACCGGGTAACCGGTGCGCGGATCAATGGTGTGTGAGTACAGTTTACCATCAGACTCGAAAAAATTCCGGTAATCACCGCTGGTGGCTACGGCCAGGTCTTTCAGCGCCACCACGGTCTCCACTTCGCGGACACCGGGAATTGGCCGCTCCACCGCCACGCGCCAGGGTTGGTTATACGGCTTGTGCCCCTGAGCCCGCAGCTCGCCCCCAACCTCCACCAGATAGTTGTTTACCCCGTGGGTTGAGAGCAGGTCCGCAATCTTGTCCACTGCAAACCCTTTGGCAATGGAAGACAAATCCACGTAGACGTTGCCTGGCTGTAGCAGTTGATTGCCGCTAAGCAGCAGGGCCTGCCACCCTACCCTGGCTCTCGCCGCATCGATTTCAAGCGCATCCGGAGGGGAAAAGCGATCCGGATCAGGGCCAAAGCCCCACACATTCACCAACGGGCCCACCGTTACGTCATACGCTCCACCGGTCATCTCGGACAACGAAAACGCCGCCGTGATCACCTTTACCGTATCGTCAGGCAAGTCCATGAGGGTGCCCGGTTCAGCCTGGTTAAAACGGCTCAACACCGAATCCTGCCGGTAGGTGCTCATCTCGGCATTGACCTGCTCCAACGCGGCCTCGATATCTTCTTTCAGCGCTTCTACGCTTTCATCGGGACTCCCGGTGTATTTCACACTCCAGGTCGTGCCCATGGTGGGACCACTGAGTGCAGATACACGATTCTTGCTGTCATCACAGGCAGCCAGCAGCAGGGTCAGGGAAAGCACCAGCAGGGGAAAGATGCGGGTCATGGTTCCATTCCGATAAGTGGGGCAGAGACAAGCTACAAGCTTCAAGCTACAACGCGCGATAGACCATAGTGTTCTGCAAGCCTTCAAGCCGCGATCAAGCTCTACGCGCGGGCACGGAGTCGCAAAAAGCCTGGTGCCTATCACGCGTTGTAGCTTGTAGCTCAAATAAAAACGCCGGCCCTGAGGGCCGGCGTTGGGGGTCAGCCGCCGAAATCATCCAGTAGGATGTTTTCCGGCTCAACGCCCAGGTCTTCAAGCATCTTGATGACCGACGCGTTCATCATCGGCGGACCGCACATGTAGAACTCGCAGTCTTCCGGTGCCGGGTGATCCTTCAGGTACTGCTCGTACAGTACGTTGTGGATGAACCCGGTGAGGCCTTCCCAGTTGTCTTCCGGTTGCGGGTCAGACAATGCCAAGTGCCAGTCGAAGTTATCGTTCTCTTCTGCCAGCTGGTCATATTCTTCGTTGTAGAAGCACTCGCGAACACTACGGGCACCGTACCAGAAGCTCATCTTGCGCTTGGAGTTCAGACGCTTGAGCTGGTCGAAGATATGACTGCGCATGGGCGCCATGCCCGCACCACCACCGATAAAGACCATCTCGGCGTCGGTGTCCTTGGCGAAGAATTCACCGAAGGGCCCGAACACAGTGATCTTGTCACCCGGCTTCAGGTTGAACACGAACGAGCTCATGATACCCGGCGAAATATCCTTGGACCCCGGAGGCGGGGTGGCAATCCGGATGTTGAACTTGAGAATGCCCTTCTCTTCCGGGTAGTTCGCCATGGAGTAAGCACGGATCACTTCTTCGTTGTTCTTGCAGTTCAGATCGAAGAAGTTGAAACGCTCCCAATCACCCCGGTATTCCTCTGCGATATCAAAATCAGAGAAATTGATATCGAACGGCGGCGCTTCCAGCTGTACATAACCACCAGCCCGGAAATCCACGTTCTCGCCTTCCGGCAGCTTCAGGGTCAGTTCCTTGATGAAAGTGGCCACGTTGTTATTGGAGATAACTTCGCATTCCCACTTTTTCACACCGAAGAATTCTTCCGGCACCTGAATCTTCATGTCCTGCTTCACGTTGACCTGGCAGCTCAGACGCCAGCCATCGCGAATTTCACCCTTGGTGAAGTGGCCTTCTTCGGTGGGCAAAATGTCACCCCCGCCGTCGATCACCTGACACTTGCACTGTGCACAGGTACCGCCGCCGCCACAGGCGGAAGACAGGAAGATTCCCTGGTTTGCCAGGGTGCCCAGCAGCTTGCCGCCAGCCGGAGCATCGATGCCTTTTTCTGCATCACCATTGATATCGATATGTACATCACCGGTAGCCACCAGACGCGAGCGGGCAGCAAGAATCACCGCCACCAGCGCCAGCACGATGGCGGTGAACATGACGACACCGAGAATAATCTCAACACTCATGATTCAACCCCTCCCTTACAGCTGCACGCCGGAAAATGACATGAAGCCCAGTGACATCAGACCCACGGTAATAAAGGTAATACCCAGACCTTTCAGACCATCAGGCACATCACTGTACTTGAGCTTTTCACGGATCCCGGCCAGCAAGGTGATCGCCAGTGCCCACCCCGTACCGGCACCCAGACCGTAGACGACGGATTCACCGAAGTTGTAGTCACGCTCAACCATGAACAGGGACGCACCCATGATGGCGCAGTTCACAGTGATCAGCGGCAGGAAGATACCCAGCGCGTTGTAGAGACTGGGTACGTACTTGTCCAGCGCCATTTCCAGGATCTGTACCAGAGCAGCGATCACGCCGATGTAGCTCAACAGGCCGAGGAAACGCAGATCCAGGCTTGCCAGCTCAGGAATACCAGTCCAGGACAACGCACCTTCATTCAGCAGATACGTCAGCAGCAGATTGTTAACCGGCACAGTAATGGTCAGTACCACCACTACCGCCACACCCAGACCAATTGCGGTCGAAATTTTCTTGGATACGGCGATAAACGTACACATACCCAGGAAGAAGGCCAGCGCCATGTTTTCAACAAAGACGGCGCGGACGAACAGGCTTAGATAATGTTCAAACATTCCTCGTCTCCGTTAAAACGCGTCGCTGACACGGGTGTTGGGCTTCATCTTGAAGTCGTCCTGCTCTACCTGGGCCGGCTTCCACGCGCGGATCGCCCAGATAAACAGACCGATCAGGAAGAAGGCACTCGGTGGCAACAGCATCATGCCATTGGTCAGGTACCAGCCACCCTCGGAAACCTTGGGCAGAATCTGGTGACCGAACAGGCTGCCGGCGCCCAGCAGTTCCCGGGTGAAACCCAGGCCCAGCAGGATCACGGAATAGCCAAGACCGTTGCCCACACCATCCAGGAAGGACGGAATCGGCGGGTTCTTCATGGCAAACGCTTCTGCACGCCCCATCACGATACAGTTGGTGATGATCAGCCCCACGAATACCGACAGCTGCTTGGAAATACTGTAGGCGTAGGCTTTCAGGAACTGGTCCACCACGATTACCAGCGAGGCAATAATGGTCATCTGCACGATGATCCGGATGCTGGAAGGAATCGAGTTACGGATCGAGCTCACAAAGAAGTTCGAAAATGCCGTTACCGCGGTCAGCGCAATACACATGGTGACCGTGGTGCTCAGGTTGCTGGTAACCGCCAGCGCGGAACAGATACCCAGGATCTGCAGCGCGATGGGGTTGTTGTCGAAAATCGGACCTAACAGGATGTCCTTGGTTTTCTCCGCCATTACGCGTCTCCTTCCGGCTGCTCGCTGGATTCAACGGCATCAGTGGACTCAGCCACATCACCGCCACCTTGCTGCATGCGCTTCAGGTATGGGCCAAAACCGTTTTGTCCGACCCAGAATTGAAGCAGGTTGCTCACACCCTTGCTGGTCAGGGTTGCGCCGGCCAGGCCGTCTACCTTGTACTCAGCATCCGGGGTGTTTGCTTCCACGGTACCCTTGATGACCTGGATTTCCACATCACCCTGGCCGTCATAGAGTTTCTTGCCTTCCCAGAGGGCTTTCCACTTGGGGTTGTCGACTTCACCACCCAGCCCCGGGGTCTCACCGTGCTCGTAGAACCCAAGCCCGGCAACCGTGTTGGCGTCCGGCTCCAGCGCCAGGAAACCATACAGGGTCGACCACAGACCGTAACCATGAACCGGCAGGATGATACGGCTCAGTTCACCGTTATCGCCCCGGGCCAGATATACCTCAGCCACTTTGGCCTGGCTCTTGATACCAGCGATATCTTCGTCACCGCTCAAGCGTACAGACTGCTTCGGATCCTTGGCCGCTTTACGCTGGTCATAGGATTCCGGCATGTCGACATAGTCACCGCTGTCGATATCAACAAACTTGCGCTCAATGGTGGCGAACTGCTCGTTCACATCCTGAGACGGGTCATACATGCCTGCGGCCTGCAGGATGTTCATCCGCTTGTCGATCAGTTTGTTTTCGTTCTGCACCGGGCGCAGGCTTACCGCTGCAGTGGCAACCACCACACCGCAAACCACACACACCAGGAAGGCAACCAGCAGAGTCTTGCTGACGCTTTCGTTTTTTCCAGCCATTACGCTTCTCCCCCGGTACGACGCAGACGACGGCGAATGTTTGCCTGAGTGACAAAGTAGTCAATCAGCGGCGCACACAGGTTACCGAACAGAATTGCCAGCATGATGCCTTCCGGGAAGGCCGGGTTGATTACCCGGATCAGGACGGTCATCACACCAATCAGGGCACCGAAGATGTATTTGCCCGTGTTGGTCATGGACGCAGACACCGGATCAGTGGCCATGAAGATCATGCCGAAGGCGAAACCACCCACGCTCAGATGCCAGTACCACGGCATGGAGAACATGGCGTTGGAGTCAGAACCGATGACATTGAACAGGGCAGACATACCCACCATGCCCAGGAACACGCCCAGCACAATGCGCCAGGAGGCAATCTTGGTCATCAGCAGGGCCGCACCACCAATCAGGATGGCCAGGGTAGACGTTTCACCGATACTGCCCTGGATGTTACCCAGGAAGGTGTTCATCCAGCTCAGGCTGGCGGTCGCCGCAGCGGCGCCTTCCGTGAGGGCGTTGCCCGTCAGGGAAGCCGCGTAGTCCAGGTGGCCAGAGGCAGCCAGGGACAAGGAGGTGGCACCAGAGAAGTTGTCCACCGCGGTCCAGACCGTATCCCCGGACATCTGCGCCGGGTAAGCGAAGTACAGGAAGGCACGGCCAACCAGCGCCGGGTTGAGGAAGTTTTTGCCGGTTCCACCGAACACTTCCTTACCAATCACGACACCGAAGGAAATCCCCAGGAATACCTGCCACAACGGAATGGACGGCGGCAGAATCAGGGTGAACAGGATACCGGTAACGAAGAAGCCTTCGTTAACCTCATGGCCGCGCTTCCACGCGAACAGGCCTTCCCAGATAAACCCGCCCAGGTACACGGTAATCAGGATAGGCACATAGTAAACCGCACCATGCAGCACATTGGCCCAGATGCTGGCAGGGTCAAAACCCGTCAGGGCAGCCACCAGGTCACTGCGCCAACCCCCCAGCGGATCGGCACCGAATTCGGCAATCTGCAGGTTGGCTTGATAGCCGGTATTCCACAGCCCGAACAGAATCGCCGGGAAGGTGCAGAACCACACCGTCATCATGATGCGTTTGAGGTCGAGACCATCACGTACGTGAGCTGCAGTCCGGGTTACGGAATCCGGGCTGTACAGCATGGTGTCGAACATTTCGTAGAAGGTGTAAAACTTCTCGTACTTGCCGCCCTCATGGAAATGCGGAGCGACTTTCTTGTCCAGATAGTTTCTCAGGCCCATGCTCAGCCCTCCGCTTCAATAGTGGTGAGGTTGTCGCGCAGGATCGGACCGTACTCGTATTTACCCGGGCACACGAAGGTGCACAGGGCCAGGTCTTCTTCCAGCAGCTCCAGAGCACCCAGTGCGACCGCGTTGTCGGCATCACCGACAATCAGGGCACGCAACAACTGGGTCGGCAGCACATCCAGCGGCATCACTTCTTCATACGCCCCCACTGGCACCATGGCACGCTCGGAACCGTTGGTGGTGGTGGTAAAGTTGAAGCGCTTGCCCGGCATCAGCTTGGACAGGTAGATATTCATCACCGAGAAACGATTGGTGCCGGGGGAGATATAACCCAGCAGCTCACGTTCGTGGCCTTCTTTCAGCGCCGTCAGCTGATTGGTGGAGCGACTCAGCCAGGCCAGCGGGCCACGAGCGTTGTGTCCACTGAACACAGAGCCGGAAATCAGGCGATTATCACCGTCTTTCAGTTCACCCTGGGTGAAATCTTCCACATTGGCACCCACTCGGGTACGCAGCAGACGCGGCGTCTTGGCCTGCGGGCCGGCCAGAGCAACCACGCGATCGCTATAGATCTTGCCTTCGGTGAACAGCTTGCCGATGGCGATCACGTCCTGGTAGGCGAGAGACCAGACGGTCTTGTTCATGCCGACCGGGTCCAGGAAATGGATCTGGGTACCCACATTGCCAGCCGGGTGCTTACCGGCGAAGGTCTCTTCGCGCACCTGGCCGCCAGCGAAACTGGGCAGATCAGTTTTGGGACCGCGGCAAACCCATACCGGGCCATCGGTGAGACGGCTCAGTACAGACAGGCCATCACGGAACGACTGTTCGTTTTCCTTGATGACCACCGCCGGCTCTTGCGCCAGAGGGTTGGTATCGAGAACGGAAACGAAAATGGAGTTGGGGGTAGAATCCAGCGCTGGCACCTTGCCAAAGGGGCGAGTACGCAGCAAAGTCCATTCACCGGAGTCCACCAGCTGCTGCTGAACCGCGGCACGATCCAGACTGGAAAGCTGGTCGGCACTGTAGACGGTAAAGGAAACGTCCTCTTCCTGTTCAGCCACTTCAATCACGACGGATTGCAGAATGCGTTTGTGACCGCGATTGATGGCGATCACCTTGCCTGCGGCAGGAGCGGTGTACTTCACACCGTCGGTCTTCTTGTCCGTGAAGAGGATCTGGCCTTTTTTGACCATATCGCCTTCGCGCACTTCCATGGTGGGTTTCATGCCCACGTAGTCACCGCCGAGCACGGCAACAGAACGAACCTGGTGACCTTCCTCAATCGACTGGCGCGGTGCACCAGTGATGGGCAGATCCAGGCCCTTCCTGATTTTAATCATAGTTACTCGCCCACGTTGCGTGTTGCTGAAGTCGAGGCAAACCCTCCGAAAATGCCCTGAACTCAGGGAATTACCGGGGATTCACGCAAAATCCGGAATTTGCACTTGGGAGCCGGCCGGAGCCGGCGGCGCACATTATAAAGAGGCGCCACTCCATTCGCCAGAGGCTTGAAGGCCGACTTTTGTCGCATCGCACCATGCAGGTGCGATATTGATGCACCATGCTGATACTTTTCTCTGGCCGAAAAAAAGCCCGCGCTGAGCGGGCTTTCTCTCAAACTGACGTCATCAGTCCTTCGGATACGCCGGGAATTCGACCCCGGAGATCTGCTGGAGGATACGCAGTACCTGACAGCTGTAGCCGAATTCGTTGTCGTACCACACGTACAACACACAGTGACGACCGTTAACGATGGTGGCTTCCGCATCGATCACGGAGGCGTGACGGGAGCCCACGAAGTCGGTAGAAACCGCATCCGGACTGCTCACGAAGTCCACCTGGCGCTGCAGCGGAGAGTGCAGGCTGACCCAGCGCAGGTATTCGTTCAGCTCTTCCAGGCTGGTTTCCTTCTCCAGAGTCAGGTTCAGGATCGCCATGGAGACGTTCGGGGTAGGAACGCGAATGGAGTTACCGGTCAGCTTGCCCTTCAGGGACGGCAGCGCCTTGGCAGCAGCGGTCGCCGCACCGGTCTCGGTGAGCACCATGTTCAACGGAGCCGCGCGGCCACGACGGGGGCCCTTATGGAAGTTATCGAGCAGGTTCTGGTCGTTGGTGTAGGAATGCACCGTCTCAACGTGGCCAAACTCGATACCGAACTTGTCTTCGATTGCCTTGAGCGGCGGCACGATGGCGTTGGTGGTACAGCTGGCCGCAGAGATGATCTTGTCGCTGTCTTCGATGATGTTGTTGTTCACGCCGTGAACAATGTTTTTCATATCACCTTTACCTGGCGCCGTCAGCATCACGCGGGACACGCCCGGACGGTTCAGGTGCTGGGACAGGCCTTCCACATCACGCCACTTACCCGTGTTGTCGATCACCACAGCATTGTTGATGCCGTACTGGGTGTAATCGATGGTGTTGGGATCGTTGGAGTAGATCACCTTGATGAAGTTGCCGTTGGCGATGATGGCATTTTCTTCTTCATCGACAGCGATGGTACCGGCGAAGGGACCATGCACGGAATCACGACGCAGCAGGCTGGCACGCTTTTGCAAGTCACCCTTGCCAGATTCACGCACCACAATGGCTTTCAGGCGCAGACCGTTACCGGAGCCCACCTTTTCGATCAGCAGACGGGCCAGAATACGGCCGATACGGCCAAAGCCGTAGAGCACCACATCGGTGGGCTCAGGCATGCCGCCCTTGTTGCTGGTCGCTTCGGCCAGCTCTGCGCGCACATACTCTTCAATAGACAGGCCGCGATTATCTTTTTTGTACTCTACCGCCAACTTGCCGATATCAATGCGGCAGGGGCCCAGGTCGAGCTTGGCAACTTCCTGAAGCACCGGAAAAGTGTCGACAACAGACAGCTCGGAATCTTCAATCTGCTTGACGAAACGGTGTGCCTTCAGGATCTGGATAACAGACTTGTTGACCAGGGAACGGCTGTAAACGGTGGTGGTGACGTTCTTTTCGCGCTGCAGGCGGCCAATCATGGGAATCATGGCTTCTGCGATTTCCTCGCGATTCTTCCAGCGTCCGAAATGGTCTTCCAGTTTGCTCACGGAGATGCCCCTCTCAGTTTGGGTTCAGGTGACGGAAACCGTGGAATGGCTCTAGATGCCCGGTTTCAGCGGTCAGCCAGCGGTGGAGTTTGGGGCGCGAATGATACTGCCAAATGCGGGGTTTATCCACCCGGGTACAGCAAAGCGGCTGACTGTATAAGCGCGGCCGCTGTGACGGCATGGCAAACCCGGGCTCACAGGCCGGGGACAGCATGAACATTACATCAGAGCCTGAGCCACTTTGGCCTGCAATGCGGGCACCACTTCGTCTTCGAACCAAGGGCGCTGGCGCAACCACAGACGATTACGGGGGCTGGGGTGTGGTAGTGGGAAGTAACCGTGCGCTAGCGCCCGGCGGTATTCCCGTACGTTATCAGTTAGCGACTTGCCGCGCTCCGGCAGGTAATAACGCTGGGCGTACTGCCCCACCAGCAGGGTGAGCCTGATCTCGGGCAATTCCGCCAGCAAAAGCTCATGCCACTGCGGCGCACATTCTGGACGCGGCGGCAGATCGCCCCCCTTTCCCCGACCGGGATAACAAAACCCCATAGGGATGATCGCGATGCGGCGCTCGTCATAAAAGGCGGCTTTATCCAGTTGCAACCAATCCCGCAACCGGTCCCCGGAGGGATCATTCCAGGGAATCCCGCTCTCGTGTACCCGGGTACCGGGCGCCTGGCCAACAATCAATAACCGGGCGCTCTCTCCTGCCTGCACCACCGGCCGCGGGCCCAGCGGCAAGTGCGGCTCGCACAGGCGGCAAGCGCGCACCTCTTCCAGTAATGGCAGCAGCCGGTTCATTCCGCCGGACTGTCAGACCGGTGCAATCGAATCAACCCTTCCTGAGCCACCGACGCCACCAGGGTGCCATCCTGACGGTAGATGGAACCAAAGTTCATCCCGCGGGAACCACCGGCGAAGGGGCTGTCACTGCGATACAGCAGCCACTCATCGATTTTGAAGTCATTGTGGAACCACATGGCGTGATCGATGCTTGCGCACTGCACATTGGGCTGCCAGAAATTCATGCCATGGGGCAGCATGGCTGTGCCCATCAGGCCAAAATCCGAGCAATAGGCCAACAACGCCCGGTGCGTCATGGGATTGGCGTCTACCTTGTCCACGACACGGAACCAGACTTCCCTGATCGGCGCTTTGGGGTCGGGGGAAATGGGGTCTTTCGGCGTGACCGGGCGAAATTCTACCGGTCGCTCGGTAAGGAAGTCCTTTCGATACTGCTCCGGGAGGCGCTCCACCAACTTGATCCGAATCGCCTCGTCACTCTCCAGCCCGTCCGGGCCCGGCACCTCAGGCATCTCAGCCTGATGGGATGCCCCCTCCTCCACTACTTGATACGAGGACGCCAGCGAAAATATCGGTCGGCCATGCTGGATGGCATTCACCCGCCGGGTGGTAAAACTCTTGCCATCACGAATCCGGTCCACGTCGTAGACGATGGGCGCATTAAAATCCCCCGGCCGCAGGAAATAGGCATGCAGGGAGTGCACCGGGCGGTCTTCCGGCACGGTCCGTGACGCCGCCAACAGAGCCTGCCCGGCCACCAGCCCGCCAAACACACTACGTTGGCCATTGGCCTGGCTCTGGCCACGAAAGAGGTTGTTCTCGAGTTGCTCCAGATCAAACAGATCCATCAGCTCCCGGACAGCATTATTCATACCCAATCCTCAGCAAAATCACGTTGGCCGCATAGTACCCTACTATTCAAGAAAATGGGGTTCATCAGCACGCCCGGACACTTAACCTGGCGCCAAGCCAATCTGTCAGGTAGGCAGAGTCAGAATCGCGCTGCGCCAGCAGAGCCGTAAAGCAAGATCAACCAAGGACGCACTTGTCCATATGTGAACCAGCGCATAGTATCGGGGCAATTAAATACAAAAGGTCGCGTTGTCGACTTGGGGGAATACATGGTTTCACGACTACGCCAGGGGACGGCGGCCTTGCTGCTGTCCATTCTTTTCGTTTGCTCCACCGCTTATGCGGAAACACCCTCCAGTCTGATTATCCAGGGATATCTGATCGACCAGAACACCCAACGCCCGCTGCATGCCACCGTGGACGTGGTTGCCACCCTTTATGATCTTTCCGGGCGGACAACGGACTACCAGGACGCAGGCGGGACAGCAACCGACCCCCAAGGTCTCGGCGCCGTACTCTGGACAGAAACCTTTACCGTTGCCATTGATCAGGGACGCTACAGCGTGACACTGGGCAGCGACAGCAACCCGCTCCCCGCTGATCTCCTTGACAGCAATGAGGTAGAACTGGGGCTTGCTATCGACGGTGATAACGAAATGACCCCACGGATGGCGGTTACCGCCGCCAGCGTTCCGTTTGCCCTGCAAGCCCGCGAAGCTGAACAGGTCAACGGCGACATCACACCACGCTCGGTTAGCATCGATGGCAGTCTGGTCATCAATGAATTTGGTGAATGGGTCGGCTCAGACAGTGGCCTGATCGGCCCTGAAGGCCCGGCCGGTGAAGCGGGCCCGGCCGGCGAGAAAGGCGACCCTGGCGCCGATGGTCCCCAGGGGCCCGCCGGTCCGGCGGGCGCAGCCGGCCCACAGGGGCCCGTTGGCCCTCAAGGCTTGGCCGGTGCTGATGGTGCCACAGGCCCACGCGGCGAGGCAGGGCCACAAGGTCCAGCTGTACCGGCAGGCCCCGCCGGCATGATGGGACCACCCGGCACCCAAGGGCCGCAGGGACCTCAAGGTACACAGGGTGTTGCCGGCGCGGACGGCCCTGCTGGTGCCGCTGGCCCTCAAGGTCCTCAAGGGCCCGCTGGCCCAGCAGGAGCAACCGGGGCACAAGGCCCCACCGGCATGACCGGCCCTGCGGGCACCTTTAGCACCAGCAATGTGTCACAAACAACCTGTAGTGCTGCCACCAGCTGCCAGTGCCCCTCTGGTGTGGTACTTGCTGGCGGCGTCCAATGCAGCGCCAACAGTTATGTGATCAGCAGTTACCCAAGCGCTGCCAACACCTGGTCGGGGAGTTGCGAAGTCTGGCAGACCGGAGCGGCCAGCACCCCCGCAACGCTGACCGTGACCTGCGCGGTGACCAACTGATGGCGATGACCCGACGGCAATTCATCGCGGCGGGAAGCGCAGCAGGCATGCTGCTCAGTACCCCACTGGTCGCGGGCACCACTGCCACCCGGGTTGAATTGGTGGCAGGTGAGCGCGCCATTGCCCTGGAAGGCCAGCAGCAACTGCGTATCAGCCAGTACGGGCGCCAGGCATACTGGCACCAAGATCAGGGTGATGCTGTTTCGATCACAGCCGGATCACCACCGCAAACACGCATCGTCGCCGCTGCCAAAGACGGCACCCAGCTTGTTGTGCTCGACCGAGGACATCGCCAACTCCGCTGGTTTCAGGCCAACGGGGTACTCGCGCGCGAGCTCAATCTGCCCGATTTGCTGGAACCTGCCGACTTCATCCTCTATGCGGGACAGGCAGTCATTGCAGATGTGCACGGCCACCGGTTACTCGCCTTGGACACCCATAGCGAACGCAGGGCATGGCTGGAAAGTGACCGGCCATTGAATGGCCCGGCATCGCTTGCCCGCACCCGGGATCGGCTGTCCCTGCTGACACTAGGCGATCAACGACTCCACCACTTTACTCTCGCCGGGGAGTCTCTCGGCAGTGAAGGCTCCATGCTTGCCATGCCGGGTAGCCTGACGGCCGTCAACAATCACTTGCTGGTAATGGACCGCAGCCAGAACCAACTGTGCTGGGCAGACCATACCCAACCCGTTCTGGCGCTACCGCAAACCGGCCCCCAACAGCTGACGTATATGAGCTGGCAACCGGGCAGTAACCTGCTGATCAGCGTATGAGGCAACCATGAGCGAACCCTTTATCGCCGAAATCCGGATTTTCGCCGGAAATTTTGCCCCCCGGGGCTGGGCATTCTGCAATGGGCAACTGCTGCCGATCAGTCAGAACACCGCACTTTTCTCTCTTATCGGCACCAATTACGGAGGCGATGGCAGAAGTACCACCGCTCTGCCAGACATGCGTGATCACGTCCCAGCTCACCCTGGCACAGGGCCAGGACTCCCCTCCGCCAGACTCGGCGACAAAGACGGCGACACTACCATTGATGTGGTCGCTGGCGTTACCCCGGCCCGCAATCTTGGGCACACCGAGACCTCCCGTACCGTCAGCGGCAAAGTGGGTGAAACACGCCAACCGTTTCTTGGCCTGAATTTCATTATTGCCCTGGTCGGGCTATACCCCTCCAGGTCATAGGAGCCGATGTCATGAGCGAACCTTTCCTTGCCGAAATCCGCATTGTGGGCTTCACCTTTGCCCCGCGGGGCTGGGCGTTGTGCGACGGTCAGATACTTCCGATCAGCCAGAATCAGTCACTTTATTCCCTGCTAGGCACGACCTATGGCGGCGATGGCTACACCTCCTTTGCGCTGCCCGACCTGCGTGGGCGGATGCCCATGCACCCCGGAGCCGAGGTGCGGCTAGGCCAGAAAGGCGGCGTACAGGATGCCCAAACCACCAGCACCGACAACACCTTGGACACCCTGTCGCTGGACCGCAATCTGGGCAGCACGCTGCAGCAGGAAAATGTTGCCACCCAGACGCCGGTCACCCCCAAAATCGGATTGAACTTTGCCATTGCATTACAGGGGCTGTTCCCCAGCCGTAACTAGGAGCGATTATGTCAGAACCATTTATTGGAGAAATCCGCATGTTCGCCGGCAACTTTGCTCCCCGGGGCTGGGCGTTCTGCGATGGCCAACTGCTGGCGGTGTCCCAGAATGATGCCTTGTTCTCACTGTTTGGTACCCTATACGGCGGTGACGGCCGAACCACCTTTGGGCTTCCTGATTGTCGCGGGAGAAGCCCGGCGCATGCCGGCACCGGACCCGGGCTTGCGCAGTTACGACTCGGCGCCAAAGTGGGTCAGTCCAGCAGCGGGCAGGAAGCCGTGACCACCGGTGTGAGCCTTGACCGGAACCTGGACCCCGGCACCAATAGTTGGAGCGCCCTTCCCGCCAATACTCACAATGCAACGCCGAGATTGTTTGTGAATTTCATCGTCGCCCTGTTTGGCATCTACCCCAGCCGCTCCTGATGCCGGAATATCTGCTGCGCCCCGTCACCGACACAGACACCCCCGTGCTGCTGGAGATCTACGCCAGCACACGCCAGGAAGAAGTCGCGCAGACCGGCTGGCCACAGGCGCAGCAGAAGGTCTTTCTGACAATGCAGGCCCAGGCACAACATGAGCACTACCTGCGACATTACCCCGAGGCAGAGCGACATCTGATCGAGGTCAATGGGCACACAGCCGGGCGATTGTATGTATCGGATTGGAAGCGGGAAATTCGTATCGTGGATATCGCCTTGCTACCGGTCTTTAGGGGAACAGGCCTGGGCTCAGGGATTCTGGCAAGCCTGCAGGGACGCGCCAAACAAGCCGGTAAACCGCTTTCTATTCATGTTGAGAAAAACAATCCGGCACGACGCCTGTATCAACGGCTGGGATTCACAGAACAGTCTGACAACGGCGTCTATCTGCTCATGAATTGGCAACCTGACGGTTAAACACCGCCTCAAAATAGCAGGTGCCATCATTGCTCCCTAACGGCCCGAGCGGCACCAGAAAGACTGTCAGCTCTCCGGCAGCGTCATGACGCATGGCAACGGTGCCCTGCTCCCGCTGTTGATTTCCTGCAAACAACAGCGAAAAGCACTCCCATCCCTCAGCCATTGAGGGCACCGACACCTCCGCCAGCGTCAGAGTGCTTCCATCTTCAAGCGCAAAAACCTGCCCTTCACAGTTTTTCCATTGTTCCAATGTCACCATCTTGTATCCCCCAAACAATGCCAGCAGTGTAGACGGCGCTGACGTCACCGTCACCCTTGGCTACAATACGCGGCCACCGATTGTGCAGGAACCGGGTCTGAATGAAGCTACTCCCCGACAGCAACCTCTTTCCCAGCGGGCGAGAGCACTATAAAGACTGGGCCGGACTCACTGCCGGCAGCATGGCCGCGGTGCTGGCCGAACTGGCGCGCAGCCAGGATCACCTGTTTGTGGTGCTGGCCCCCAACAGTAGCCGCGCCCAGCAGCTGACGGACTCCCTCAGCTTTTACCTGACCGGCAGCAACACGCCGGTGATGCTGTTCCCGGACTGGGAAACCCTGCCCTACGACCACTTCAGCCCCCACCAGGACATTGTCAGCGACCGGATACGTGTATTGCACCAGCTGCCCACCACCCACAAGGGTATCCTGGTGGTTCCGGTCAATACCCTGATGCAGCGTCTGGCGCCGCCGCTTCACATCACTGGCAACAGTTTCCTGCTCAAGGTCGGCGACGTATTTGATATGGACGCCACCCGCGAACGGCTGGTGGCGTGTGGCTACCGTCAGCGCGACAACGTCTACGAGCACGGCGAATTTGCCGTGCGCGGTGCCATCATGGATATCTACCCCATGGGCGCCGAGCAGCCATTTCGCATCGAGCTGTTTGATGACGAAATTGAATCGCTGCGCCTGTTCGATGCCGAAAGCCAGCGCTCCACCGGCAAGGTCGAGGACATCACCCTGTTACCCGCAGCGGAATTCCCGCTCAGCGCCGAAGGCATTGCCCGTTTCCGCAGCAACTTCCGTGACACCTTCGATGTGGACACCCGCCACGTGCCCCTTTACCAGGATGTCACCGACGGGTTGGCCGCCCCGGGGCTAGAGTATTACTTGCCCTTGTTCTTCGAACACATGGCCACGCTGTTCGATTACCTGCCCGATGACGTAAAGCTGGTCGAAATGGCCGATTGCCAACCGGCCATTGAACATTTCTGGGACGACGTAGAACAACGCTATGAATCGCGCCGCCATGACATTCACCGCCCGATCATGGCCCCCTGGCAGCTGTATCTTCGCCAGGAAGAGCTGGGCGCAGCCCTCAAGCGTCACCCACGGGCCCGCCAGGCCAGTAGCGCAGCGCCTGCCGACAGCAATGCCATCGCCTTTGATGTGGCACCCATGCCGGCACTGACCACCGACGTGCGCGCCAGCAACCCCCTGGCCCTGCTGCACACCTTCTCTGACGCCCATCCAGACACCCATATCCTGATCTGTGCGGAAACCGCCGGCCGCCGCGAAGCCCTGCTGGAGCTGATGCAGAAAATCCGCATCCAGCCAGTGATGAAAGACAACTGGCCAGACTTCATTGCCGAGCCCGCCCGCTGGAGCCTGACCCGCGGTGAGCTGGATGCCGGCTTTTATGCACCGGAACACCAGCTGCTGGTGGTCACCGAGAACGACCTCTACGGCGAGCGGGTACTGCAACGCCGACGCCGTAAATCCAGCAGCGATGACGGCGCCGCCGAGCAAGCCTTCCGCTCTCTGGGTGAACTCACTGTGGGCTCCCCGGTGGTACACCTTGAGCACGGGGTCGGTCGCTACCTGGGTCTGACCCACATGGAAGTGGACCGCCAGCAACACGAGTTCCTGTTGCTGGAATACCAGGGCGGCGACAAGCTCTATGTGCCGGTGTCATCCCTGCACCTGATCAGCCGGTACGGCGGTGGCGACACAGCACCGCTGAATAGACTCGGTACCGAACAGTGGAGCAAGGCGCGCCAGAAAGCCGCCGAGAAGATCCACGACGTGGCCGCCGAACTGCTCAACACCTACGCCCGCCGTGAAGCGCGCGAAGGCAAGCAGTTCGATGTGGACATGAACGACTACGATCGCTTCAGCGCCGGCTTCCCGTTCGAGGAAACGCCGGATCAGCAAGCCGCGATCGCCTCGGTGATCGCCGACATGCAATCCAGCAATCCCATGGACAGGCTGGTGTGTGGAGACGTGGGCTTCGGCAAGACCGAAGTGGCCATGCGCGCCGCCTTTGTCGCGGTGGAAAACCAGACTCAGGTGGCGGTGCTGGTGCCCACCACCCTGCTCGCCCAGCAACACTACGAATCCTTTACTGACCGCTTTGCCGACTGGCCGGTGAATATCGAGGTGCTGTCCCGTTTCCGCAGTGCCAAGGAAAAAACCCAGGTACTGCAACGGCTGAAGGAAGGCAAAGTCGATATTCTGGTGGGCACCCACCAGCTGCTGCAGGAAACCGTGGCGTTCGACAATCTCGGGCTGATCATTGTGGATGAAGAGCACCGCTTTGGAGTGCGCCACAAAGAGCGCCTGAAACAGATGCGCGCCGAATGCGACATCCTTACCCTCACCGCTACCCCCATTCCGCGCACCCTGAACATGGCCATGAGCGGCATGCGGGATATTTCCATCATCGCCACTCCGCCACAAAAACGCCTGTCGGTGAAAACCTTTGTGCAACAGCACAATGACACCGCCATCAAGGAAGCCCTGCTCCGGGAGCTGTTACGCGGTGGGCAGGTGTACTACCTTCACAACGACATCGACACCATGGAGAAGACCGCGGAAGACATCCGCAAGCTGGTGCCGGATGCCCGCGTTGGCATTGCCCATGGACAAATGCGCGAGCGCGAACTGGAAGCGGTGATGAGCGACTTCTACCACCGTCGCTTCAATGTGCTGGTGTGTACCACCATTGTGGAAACCGGCATCGACGTGCCCAGTGCCAACACCATCATTATCGACCGGGCCGACAAGCTGGGCCTGGCCCAGCTGCATCAGCTGCGTGGCCGGGTCGGCCGCAGCCACCACCAGGCCTATGCCTACCTGATCACCCCCAGCCCCAAGGTGATGACCAAGGACGCCCTCAAGCGTCTGGAAGCCATCGAACAGGCCACCGATCTGGGTGCCGGTTTCATGCTCGCCAGCCAGGATCTGGAAATCCGTGGCGCTGGTGAACTGCTCGGCGAAGAACAGCACGGCAATATCGAAACCATTGGCTTTAGCCTCTACATGGAAATGCTGGAGCAAGCAGTGGAAGCGCTCAAGCGCGGCGAGCAACCGGATGTGGAAAAACCGCTCAGCGGCGGACCGGAACTCAACCTGCGCATCCCGGCTCTGATTCCCGAAGATTACCTGCCCGATGTATTCAGTCGACTGACGCTCTACAAACGCATCGCCGGCTGCAAGACCCGCGACGGGCTGAAAGAACTGCAGGTGGAAATGATCGACCGTTTCGGCCTGTTGCCCGAGCCGGTGAAAAACCTGTTTGCGGTCACCGAACTGCGCCAACAGGCTGACCGTCTCGGCATCATTCGCCTGGATGCTCACGCCAGCGGCGGCAAGGTGGAGTTTGGCGAGCGGACTCCGGTGGACCCGCTGACCATCGTTAAACTGGTGCAGTCCGGCCCGAACCGTTTCAAGCTTGAAGGCGCCAACATGTTGCGGTTTGTAGAGGACAGTGAAACCGCCGAGGAACGGATCGACGTCGTCGACGCTCTGCTCAAACGGCTCTCGGCGCAGAGCATCAAGAAGGACTGAGGCAAGCGACAAGCGGCAACGCACGCCTTGCAGCTTGTCGCTTGCAGCTCACACCGTCACAAATTTGCCACCGCCCGGCCAGTGCATCGTGAATTGGTCTGGCTGAGCCGTTATAGTCGGCACCGGAATCAATGCCTGTCTTCAGGCAAACAAGGAGTATTGAATGCGTCGCGCATTACTGTGGGTTATGTTGTCCCTGTTCACCGGTCCGGCATTCGCCAAAGGCTGGTACACCATCGAAGTACTGGTGTTTGCCCAGAATCACCCGGTCAGCAGCGAGATATTCCCCACCAACCGGCAACCCGCCTACGCACCTCAACCGGTCACCCTGGGCTCACCAGAATTGAATGAGCAGGCCGACAGCGATGCCGTCGGCCGCGGTGCGTGGCAATTCCTGGGTGAAGACAGCGCCGTGTTGCAGTTCATGATGGAACGCATGGAACAAAGCGGGAACTACCGTGAGCTCTACCATGCCACCTGGCGCCAGCCAGTCGGGAGCAAGCAGGAAACACAGCCCGTCTACCTGCGCGGCGGTCAGACCCTGCCCACCGAGGAGGGAGATATCCCGGAACTGGAAGGCACCCTGCATTTCAGCGAAAGCCGTTATGTCCACGTGGACCCGCGCCTGTGGTTCAACACCGAAGTAGAAGGCGAGCGAATCTATGTGGACATCAGTGAAAGTCGTCGGCTGAGCGGCTTTCAGGCGTATTACTTTGATCACCCCATGTTCGGCATGATAGTTCGGGTTACCCGCTAACGGACTGCCCTTTGCGGCATGCCCCTTTCAAACCCCGCTCACGGCCAATACCGATTCTACCGCCTGTCTGAAACTCTGCATTCAGACGGGCCCCCAAACGTTTCCCGCGCTAAAGTCATTTCAAGGGGCCTTACCCGGCCCAGACAAGTCACTCCCTGACGGGCTACCTCCCGGACGGGAAAGGAGCGTTGTCATGTTCGTTACCCTCGAACAGACCGACGTTGCCGAACTCCATCAGTTCCGGGATCCGGTAACCGGTCTGCGTGCGCTGATCGCCCTGCACTCCACCCGCCTGGGCCCTGCCCTTGGTGGCTGTCGCTGCCTCCCCTATCCTGACGAAGCCTCTGCCATCGCCGATGTCTGCCGCCTCGCCCGCGGGATGAGCTACAAGGCCGCACTGGCCGGGTTGCCATTGGGTGGCGGCAAAGCCGTCATCATTGAACCCCCAACGGACTACGACCGAGCCGCCCTCTATCGCAGCTTCGGCGAAGCCGTCCACCGACTGGGGGGACGCTATATCACAGCTGTCGATGCCGGCACCGAGATCCAGGATCTCGATCAGGTCGCCCACGTAACACCGCACGTACGAGGGTGCTCCGCCGACGGCATCGACCCCTCGCCCTATACGGCACTGGGTGTCTTCGCCGCACTCAATGCGGCTATTCAACACCGATTGCAGCGTCACGGGGTGCGCGGCCTGCACCTGGCGATTCAGGGGCTCGGCCATGTGGGGAGTCAGCTTGCCCTGATGCTTGGCCGTGCAGGGGCGAAGCTGACTCTGGCCGACCTGAATACCCTGCGGGCCCGTCAACTGGCAGACCGTTTACACGCGGACTGGGTTCCCGCTGACCACATCTACGATGTCCCCTGCGATGTTTTCCTGCCCTGCGCCCTGGGCAGTATTCTCAACGCCGATACCATTTCACGGCTGCACAGCCCCCTGATTGTTGGCGCTGCCAACAATCAGCTCGCCACACCGAGCGATGCCCGCCGGCTGCTGGAGCGGGACATCCTCTACACCCCTGACTACCTGAACAATGCTGGCGGCCTGATCGCACTGGCACTGGGACACCAGCAGGTCCCCGTCGATCAGATTCGCCGAAAAGTCCTGACCATCGGCCGCACCCTCACCCGAATCTTGCACGACGCCCAGCGTCTGCAAGTCGCACCCGCCACCATGGCAGACCGGTTGGCGGAGCAACACCTGCACGATGCCCGGCCAGAAACACTCCAGTCCTACCCGGAGGCCCGCCATGTTTATGCCTGAGCCCTACCAGATCCATCAACGGCTGGACGCCCTGGCTGACTGCCCCCACTGGCAACGTCTGACTGAGGGCTACCGGAATATGCAGTTGATCCGCACCTTCGACAAAAAGGCCGTCAACCTGCAGCGCACTGGCCAGTTAGGCACCTATGCCTCCTGCCTGGGCGCCGAAGCCATCGCCACCGCAGGCGGCATGGCACTGGCAAGAGAGGATTACTTCGTCCCCTATTACCGCGACCATGCCACCCAATACCTGCGCGGTGTACCGCTCTACCAGATCCTTCAGTATTGGGGCGGCGATGAAAGGGGTAACGCCTTCCCGGCAGACACCCCCGCCAGCCGCGATCTGCCCAACTGCGTCCCGATCGCCACCCAACTGCCCCAGGCCGCCGGCATCGCAACCAAGGCCAAGCTGACGCACGAACACGCCGCCGTACTGGCCACCTGTGGAGATGGCGCAACCTCTCGCGGGGATTTCTACGAAACCCTCAACGTGGCGGGAGTATGGCAATTACCCCTGGTGGTCATGGTCAACAACAACCAATGGGCGATTTCGGTTCCCGGCCAGCTCCAAACCGCCAGCCGGTCCATCGCTCACAAGGCGGAGGCCGCCGGCATAGAGGGCATACGGGTCGACGGCAACGACCTGCCCGCCCTGCTGGAGGTACTCGACTATGCACTCGACAAAGCCCGCCACGGCAAAGGCGCTACCCTGGTAGAGGCGATCAGCTACCGCCTCAGCGACCACACCACCGCTGACGATGCGAGCCGTTACCGCAAGGCGAGCGAGCTGCATACCGCCTGGCAACACGAACCTATTGCCCGACTCAGGCAGGCGCTGGTCAACGCCAGACAGTGGGATGCCGAGCAGGAAACACTATGGCAGCAGCACTGCCGTGACGTCGTGGACGACGCAGTAAAAACCTATCTGGAACACCCCCCGCAGGTGCCCGCTGACATGCTCGACCACCTCTACGCCACCTTGCCCGCGAGCCTTGGCCGTCAACGGAAAACCCTGTCCCGCCAGCAAGGAGATCCGCATGCATAATGCACAGCAACGCCCTCAACATGCGCTCCCCCTGAACCTGGTGGAAGCCATCAACCGGGCCCTGTTCCAGGCCATGAGCGACGACCACCGCGTGGTGCTGCTTGGTGAGGACATTGCCACCAATGGCGGCGTCTTCCGGGCCACCGAGGGGCTCAAGGCGCATTTTGGTTTTCGTCGGGTAATGGATACCCCTCTGGCAGAGAATCTTATCGCTGGCCTCAGTGTCGGCATGGCCAGCCAGGGACTGAAGCCCGTGGCCGAGATCCAGTTCATGGGCTTCATCTACGCAGCCCTGGAACAATTGATCAGCCACGCAGCGCGTCTGCGTCACCGAACACGGGGACGGCTGAGCTGCCCGCTGGTGATCCGCGCGCCGTTTGGCGGTGGCATCCACGCCCCCGAGCATCACAGCGAAAGCACTGAAGCCCTGTTTGCTCATGTACCGGGGCTTCGCGTGGTCATTCCGTCCTCCCCCGCCCGGGCCTACGGCCTGCTGCGTGCCGCCATTAGCTGCCCAGACCCGGTCCTGTTTCTGGAACCCAAACGGCTTTATCGACTGCAACGACTGCCCGTCGACCTCGACGATGCCCCGCTGCCGCTGGATCGCTGTTTCACCCTGCGTCCCGGCGAAGACATCACCTTGGTCAGCTGGGGCGCCATGATCCATGAGACCCTGGCCGCCGCCGACCACCTGGCACAGGCCGGCATCAAGGCTGAAGTCATTGATGTCGCCACACTCAACCCACTGGACCGGGACACGCTGGTGGCCAGTGTCAGCAAGACAGGGCGCGCCGTTATCGTCCATGAGGCGCCCTTTACGGGCGGGTTTGGCGCCGAGATCGCCGCCACCCTGGCCAGCGATGCCTTGATGCAACTCCGTGCGCCCGTGACGCGGGTCACCGGCTACGACACCCCCATGCCCTATTTCGCCATGGAGAGGGAATACATGCCCAGCGTGGAGCGCATCGTGGAGGCGGCCAAGCAGCAGATGGAGTACTGAGAAAAAGGTCGGACGTCTGACGTCGGATGTCTGACGCAAAACCCAGGGAGCCCAACCATGCCCTATTTCACTCTGCCCGATCTGGGCGAAGGTTTGCAGGAAGCCGAAATCGTCGAGTGGCATGTCAACGAGGGTGACAGCGTCAAGGTGGATGACCTGTTGCTCAGCGTAGAAACCGCCAAGGCTATTGTCGATATTCCTTCCCCCCGCGACGGCATCATCGGATCGCTGTTTGTGCGCAATGGGGACCTGATTCATACCGGCGAACCCCTGCTCGCCTTCGCCGGTGATGAAGGCACCGGCAGTCAGACGGTGGTGGGCAACCTGGAAAGCCAGGACGACAGCGACAATCAGGATCATTTTGTCATCGGCGCGGTGACTGAAGGGCACCATTTTGGCGGCGCCACCCCTGCCATTCGCGCCCTGGCCCAGCACCTGGGCGTTAATCTGGAGCAACTTCGAGGCAGCGGCCCCAACGGCAGCATCACCTTTGAGGACGTACAGCAATACGCCAACCTGAAACACAGCCACGGCGACAGCACCCCGCTAAAAGGCGTCGCTCGCAGCATGGCCAAAACCATGGCCTCCACAGGCCAGCAAGTCGTGCCTGTCAGCCTGTTTGACCAAACCAGTATCCGTCACTGGGCAGCCCACACTGATATTACCCTCAGACTGATTCAGGCCATCGTGGCGGGTTGCCAGGCAGAACCCGCCCTTAATGCCTGGTTCGACGGCAACACCCTGAGCATGCGAGTGGTGGAAAAAATTGATCTGGGTATCGCGGTGGATACCCCCGACGGCCTGTTTGTACCGGTACTGAGGGATGTGGGAAACCGCAAGCCAGATGATCTGCGAGAGGGGCTCGACCGGCTCCGCCATGATGTGAGGAACCGCAAGATTCCCGCAAAAGAATTACAAGGTGCCACCCTCACCCTGAGCAACTTTGGGACCCTGGGCGGCCGCTTCGCCACACCGGTAGTGGTACCACCACAGGTGGCCATTGTCGGCGCGGGAAAACGCTTCATCCAACCGGGCATCAACAATGGGGCGTTGTTTGAAGATGTGCAGCTACCCTTGAGCCTGACCTTCGATCACTGCGCCTTGAATGGCGGACAGGCTGCCAGATTTCTGGCTGCCTTGCTGGCAGATCTTTCGGCCCCACCAATGTAGCGCAGCCAAGTAACGCGAAGACTTCCACTGTTGCAGAGCCAACCAGGGGCATGGGCTCCCACAAAGATGAATACAGCGCTCGAGCGGTTAATTGAACTGCTTTGTGGGAGCTATGCTTGCATGGCGAATCGAGCGACAGCGAGACGACCGAGGAAGGGGCACTCTCATGTTTACCAGCGCTCTGGAATCTCTACCTCGCCTAGGCGAGGATCGCCATGCAAGCATGGGCTCCTACTGGGCGCATAGGTTATCCGAGGTCGCCGAACTCGACGATTTGGAAGGCGTTACCGTTCTTCTTGAAACCAGGGAACTATTTTAGGTCTTCCCATCCACTCAAGCATAGCTCATAGCTCATAGCTCATAGCTCATAGATCATAGCTCATAGCCCATAGCCCATAGCCCATAGCCCATAGCTTGTAGCTTGTAGCTTGCCCAGCCCGATGCCTTTGAGGCTCTACGGTGACTCCAGACCCAACAACTCCACCAGAAAATCTTTCCACAGGTCATAGACCATGAAATGGCCATACTCCGGAAAGCTGCGAAAGCGAACATTGGGCAAATCGTCCGCCAGCCTGCGGGCCCCATCAATATGGATAATACCGTCGGTTTCACCATGCCATTGCAATACCGGCAGGGTGACCTGCTGCAAATCGACGCCCAATGGCCGCAGATGATTGAGATACTCCTCCATCATGATCCGCGCGCCCTGAAAGTGCCCCCGTCGGGTACGCTTGATGGTCCGGGCCAGCAGATCCGGATTATCAAAGACCCGCTGATCGGCCTTCGACATGCCCCGCGCCAGCATTTTGTAGAACTTCTCCGGCGCCTTCTGTACACCGCGTACGCCAAGCCGTCCGACCAACATGAACAGGCGGGGGTCCCTGCGTGAAATCTGCAGACTCATGCGGTGAATCGGTTCCAGCTTGTCCAGGTCGAGATACTCACCCGCGAGGGTCGTTCCCAGCAGCCCCAGACGGTCAAACAGGTCCGGGTAGTTTGCCGCCGCACACAGCGCATAGGGTCCGCCACCACAATAGGCCGCCATGGGAGGACGCTGGATCTTCAGGTGCTCACAGAGGTAACGGATATCCACCCCCAGATCAGTAAACTGGTACTGGGGTTGATAGGTTGAGATCCCATAGCCCGGCCTGACGATCAGAATCATGCGCAGGCCTTTTTCACGGTACCAGTCTTCAAACACCGTGTGATCAGGCATCGAGGCGCCCTGGTTTTCCAGAGTCAGGACGGGCCGCCCATTGGGGTCACCATATTCATACCAGCTCAGCACCCGGCCATCAGGCAAGGTGAGCGTGTATTCCTCATCGTCATCATCGTGACGCGGCATGCGCGCCGCCTGCACCAGGGCATGGCCCATGGCGTGGCTGACCAGCTGCACCTGACTGCTGGCATTGAGCTTGCCCATGATGGATTTCAACTGGGAACGTGCCGTGCTGATCTTGATGTTCAGCAACTGGGCGCTTTGCTGCAGGTTGCCGATCTTGCATAGCAGGTGCAGCAGGCGGGATTCCGCCTCGGTAATATTGAAGACCGAGCGCAGCATGTCCGGCGATGGCGTCACCACACTATGTCCCGCCAGCACCCAGACGATGGTTCGCACCCGGGAGATACTGCCGGGGGCATCGGATTTCTGTACTGGCAAGCACAGCAGCGAAACGCCCTCTTCCGGGGACGTCAGTAACTGGGTCCCCCGCCCTTCTGCAAGCCGGTTGACCCGATCCAGAGCCTGCTTCAATTCCCGGTCAGAAAAATGCAACTGATTGCCGACCAGCCGAACCGGCCCCGCCGCCAGCACCTGTGCGGCTACCGGGTTGTACTCAAGCACCTCAAGACCTTCGCTCAGCATCAGCATCGGCCAGGGCATCTGGTTGTACATGGCATTGAGAACGTTGCTGCGATCTTCCAGCGCGTGCATGTAGGAACTGGAACGCACCGCCCGCTCCAGATGGGCGACCAGAGACTCCACTTCCGCGCGCCGGGGCAACGGCGCGGCATCAGCAGGAGACACGTCCCCCGCCTCCACTTCGGTCCAGCCGGCAATGGTATCCAGCAATTCTACCCAATCACCGGGAGACAGGGCCGTTTCGTAGATCTTGCCGATCAGGGCATCGTTGTCGTTGTTCAAGCCGGGTTCCCCACACAACCATCGGGGAAACAGGATAATGAAAGGCTATGCAATAACAATCGCCAACCGGCGCTGAGGAATGCCGAGCTGACCAAAGGCGTCAGGGCTTGTACCTTCAGCGCAACCTCAGTGGGCGCACTCAGTCGGTTTGAGTACAAACCGGCCATGGGAATCGTACAGGGCCATGGGGAGGACACGGTGGGCGGTGGGCAACTGCCGTATTTCGTACAGGGTCGCGAAGCGGTGGGCCCAGGCGGGATGATCCGTGCGGTATTCCACCACATCCGGGTGATCCAACCCACCGAAGGCCAGAATTTCGTCAGAGGAATCAAACAATGCCACATAACCCAGAAAACGGGGCTCGGTGGTATCCGCCTGGCCGGGGGGATAAATCGGGTCGAGCCGAGAGGGCGCTTTAGCCATGTCACCAGCCTCCATGACAGAGAGGGAACCAGATTACAGATAATGTGAATCTGAGTCAGACGACTATAACAGGCTTCATGTCGCGTTATGTTACTGCGGTGTGAAATCCGCCACCCCTTCCTCGATGGGGGATCAGGCCCGGCCGGGGCGACCACCCGGCCAAGCCAACAGCATTACAACTCGACGTTGTGATAGACGTTCTGCACGTCATCCAGGTCATTGAGCATGGCCAGAAACTTGTCGAACAGCTCACGCTCCTCCCCTTCCACCGTGGTGTAGGCGTGGGGGATAAACTGAATCTCTTCGACGTCGAAATCGATACCTTCAAACGCCTCGGTCAGGGCCTGACGTGCCTTGGCAAACTCGGTGTTGGGCGTAAAGACCGTCAGCACACCGTCCTCATTTTCGATATCCGTCACGTCGACATCCGCTTCCATCAGCGCTTCCAACACCGTGTCTTCGTCATCGTGAGCAAAGCTGAAAATCGCCGCGTGGTCGAACATGTGCGCCACGGTGCCCTGGGTGCCAATCTTGCACTTGGTCTTGGTGAAGGCGACCCGCACATCGCCAAAGGTACGGTTGGGATTATCGGTCAGACACTCAATGATGGCCATGGAGCCACCCGGTCCGTAACCCTCGTAGCGAGCCGGGGCAAAGTCTTCACCGCCGCCACCCTTAGCCTTGTCCAGCGCCTTGTCGATCACATGCCCGGGAACCTGGTCCTTCTTGGCTCGATCGATCAAGCTACGCAGTGCCAGATTCGAATCTGGCTCTACCCCGCCGTTCTTCGCACACACATAGATTTCGCGGCCATAGCGACTGTAGACCTTCGCTTTCATGTCCGAGGTCTTGGCCATGGATTCTTTTCGGTTCTGGTAGGCGCGGCCCATGGGATACTTGCTCCGATAATGGTTTTGGGGAGGGATTCTAGGGGAAAAATCGCGGCTTACCTACGACAACTGCCAAGCAGCCACCCCGCATAGTCATAATAGCGTCATAATGGCGCCCTATAGTCACCCCTTTGGCTATGAGAAGTTTTTCACAATGCTCAGCACGATCCAGAATCGCTTGTCCATCAAGCAGGGATTGTGGCTACTGGCAGCGGGAATTGCTGCCGCGCTGATGGCCATCTGGTTACTGGACCAGCACTACCAGCGTCGCATCACGGAAGAGACAGCCCTGCAATCCATGAACACGGCCATGAGCCGTCAGCTGCAGACCCTGCGTCAGCAGATGGATGCGTTCGCCAGCTCCCGCCAGCTCACTCACGCAGAGCAGTTCCGGGCCAGCCTGCAGCAGCTCAAGGCGCAACACCGGGCACTGGTTATGGCTCTTCGCAATGCCGATCTGGATGAGACCGGCATGCTGGCCGCCGGCGATCTGTTTCAGCAGGTGGAGAGCAACTTCAACGCCTTGGTCCACAAGCAGGTCACCATTGGTATCGCGCGAAATGAGGGGCATGCCGGGCAACTGAATGCAGCCGCCCAGCGGGTCGAGGAGGTGGTTACCGCCCTGCCGACACTGGCAGTGTCTTTCCTGCAACTGCGCCAACATGAAAAGAACTTTCTGCTGTACCGGGACGAAACCTATATCAACCAGTTCATGGTGGCGCTCTCTCAGTTTCGTGGCACCATCTTCATGTCCGATCTGGATAACCAGATCTTGGCGGCCACCCAGCAGTCCCTGCGCGCCTACACCGACAGCTTCAACACCATGGCGCAATTGCAGCGAGACATCGGCCTCAGCTCCGAGAGCGGGTTGACCGGCGAGCTCAACCGTGCGGCCAGCAAAGCCGAGCAGCAAACGCTGGCACTGGCACAGCAACTGGACTCGCACTTGGACAACCGGCTGGATCAGGCCAGACTACACAGCACCTTGTCCGTGCTGGTCATCATGGCACTCGTCCTGACAACGTTGGCTCTCTTTATCCGCCAGTTGAACCGACACTTTGCGGCAGCACGGTCGTCCGCCCAGCGTCTGGGTGACGGGGACCTCCAGACGCCCATCGAGCAGATCCCTGGTAACGAAATTGGCGAGTTGCTCAAGGTGCTCGAAACCATGCGCAGCAGCTTGCTGGACAAGAGCGACGCCCTCGCCAGGGACAATCACAGCAAGTCATTTTTGTCTGATCTGGGCCACACCCTGCAAGGCGTAAAGGACACTACCACGCTGTGCGACGACATCATTCGCTATTTGTGCAGCCGCCTGAAAGCCCATGTTGGCGCACTCTATGTTGCAGAGGGCGATGGGTTAGTGCGAAGAGCCACCTATGGCATCGCCAGCCTTGAAATGTTGGCGCAAGTCATCGAGCCCGGCGAAGGCATCGTCGGCCAGTGTGCCAGCGACCGAAAGCCCCGACATCTGCACAATCTTCCCCACGACTACCTGCTGGTCACCACCGGCTCCACTCGCCAGACGCCCTCCTCGCTGCTGCTCATGCCACTGCTGTGGAATAACCAACTCTACGGTGTACTGGAACTGGGTGCGGTCGGTTCGCTACCGGACTTTGCCGGCGACTTTCTGCATCAAGCCAGCGAGCCCCTGGCCATTGCCCTGCACACCAGCCAGGTAAATGCGGAACTGAGGAATCTGCAGCAAGAGGCCCCACTGCCCCCAGCTAACTTCGCGATCCAGAAAAGGGCGCTGCCGGCCGGACACCAAGCAGCCCCCGTCATCGACACACAGCAAGACCAGGCTCAGCGCCTGCAACTGGAGAACACTCCCTAACCTAAAGCCAGGCCATTTCTTCACTAGCGCAAGTCGGTTGAAGTCCGCCCCGAGCCCCGGCGCAGACATCACCAAATTGCATATTGTTTCTGGTAACGACTCGTCACCGACTCCGGAAGGTACGTCTAGTTAAGCTGATCCAGCGCGCGCTTGAGCCGTGCCACGGCAGTATCGGTATCACCCAGTTTATCCAGGCCAAACAACCCCACCCGGAAGGTCTTGAAATCCGCGGGTTCATCACACATCAGCGGCACGCCGCCCGCAGTTTGCAAACCCAGCTGCACAAAGGCTGCACCACTCTTGATGGCATCGTTGTCGGTGTAAGACACCACCACACCCGGCGCTTCGAAACCTGGCGCCGCCACACTTTCATAGCCCTGCTCTGCCAGCAACTCGCGCACGGCCATGCCCAGTTTCCACTGGCGCTCCTTCACTGCCGTGAGGCCCTCACCCAGGGTTTCCAGCATGGCATCGCGGAACCCGCGCAAGGCATCCGTCGGCATGGTGGCGTGGTAGGCATGCCCACCCTTTTCATAGGCGATCATGATGTCTCGCCACTTTTTCAGGTCAGCCGCAAAACTGGTGGATGTGGTGACCTGTAATCGCTGTTCTGCCGCCTCGCTCATCATCACCAGAGCGCTGCAGGGTGAGGCACTCCAACCCTTTTGCGGCGCACTGATCAGCACATCCACGCCGAGGGCCTTCATATCCACCCAGATCGCCCCGGATGCAATACAGTCCAGCACGAACAACCCACCCACACTGTGCACCGCCTCGGCAACCTGTTTCAGGTAATCATCGGGAAGAATGATCCCGGAGGCCGTTTCCACATGGGGCGCAAACACCAGCCCGGGCTTCTCGGCCTTGATGGTGGCCACCACCGTTTCAATTGGGGCAGGCGCAAACGGCGCCCTGGGCTGGTCACTGACCGGAGCGGCTTTCAGAACCGTTTCTTTTGACGGAATTCCACCCATGTCAAAAATCTGGCTCCAACGGAAACTGAAAAACCCGTTCCGGATCACCAGGCAATGCTGGTCGGTGGCAAACTGGCGTGCCACCGCTTCCATACCAAAACTGCCACCACCCGGGACAACTGCAACACAATGGGCGTTGTAGACCTGCTTCAGATTACTGGAGATATCACGCATCACCTGCTGAAAACGCTGGGACATGTGATTCAGGGAACGATCCGTAAAGACGACGGAGTATTCCAGCAGGCCGTCTCGATCAAAGTCACGGGGCAGGTCGGTCACAGGGGGGATCTCCTTGCGGTAGCTACGGCGTTTATCGTGGTCTCTCTGGATACTGGATTGCCCCTGCCAACGCAACCTTTGGGGGTGTGATTGGTGGCAAAATGCACAGGCAAGCCGTGTCTGCAGTCAATGCGGGGGGCGCAGCAAACCATTAAGCTATTATCATTCTTGAGCCAGCCAGGGCGCTCACGCATACTATGCGCCCCTTAAACCCCATAAACACTGTGTTTATTTCGCGAGCCGGGAATTCATGGCAGAGTACGTCCTGATACTGATCAGCGCAGTGCTGGTTAACAACTTTGTTCTGGTGCAGTTTCTGGGGCTGTGTCCGTTCATGGGTGTCTCCAACAAGATCGAGACCGCCATGGGCATGTCACTGGCCACCACCTTTGTGCTCACCCTCTCCTCCGTACTCGCCTACCTGACCTGGGCCTATATTCTGGTGCCCTTCGAGCTGGAGTACCTGCGCACCATCAGCTTTATTCTGGTGATCGCCGTGGCAGTGCAGTTCACTGAAATGTTCGTCAAGAAAGCCAGCCCCCTGCTCTATAGGGTACTGGGGGTGTTCCTGCCGTTGATTACCTCCAACTGCGCCGTGCTGGGTGTCGCCCTGCTGAATGTACGCCAAGAAGATGCCACTTTCATGTCATCACTGACCTACGGCTTTGGCGCCGCGCTGGGATTCTCCCTCGTGCTGATCCTGTTTGCCGCCATGCGTGAGCGCATCGCCGTTGCGGATGTACCGGAAGCGTTCCGCGGTCCCAGCATCGGCCTGATCACCGCCGGCCTGATGTCGCTGGCCTTCATGGGCTTTTCCGGGTTGATCAAGCTATGAGTGCCGTACTGATTGCGATTGCCGCCCTGCTGGGACTGGCAGCGGTGTTCGGAGCGGTGCTCGGTTTCGCCTCGGAAAAATTCAAGGTGGAGGGCGATCCCATTGTCGACCAGATCGACGACCTGCTGCCACAAACCCAATGCGGCCAGTGCGGCCACCCCGGCTGTCGCCCCTATGCCGAGGCCATTGCCGAAGGGGAAGAACACAATCGCTGCCCTCCCGGCGGTCAGGATACCGTGGATGCCCTCACTGACCTGCTTGGCCGTGATGAGCTGACCCTGGACGATGAAGGCGCCGAAGACGCCAACATCCCCAAAGTCGCCTACATCCGCGAGGACGAATGTATCGGCTGCACCAAGTGCATCCAGGCCTGCCCGGTGGACGCCATTGTCGGCGCTGCCAAGCTGATGCACACCGTGATGGTGGACGAATGCACCGGCTGCGACCTGTGCGTGGAGCCCTGCCCGGTGGACTGCATTGATATGGTAGAGGTCAAACCTACCCTGCAGACCTGGGGCTGGCACCGCCCTGCCGGCATTGGTCAGCGCCCGGACAGCCGTATTGAGGTGGTCAACCTGTGATTCGTACCCTGTTCCGTTCGCGCAGCCCGAAGGTGTTTGATTTCCACGGCGGCATTCACCCACCGGAAATGAAGCACCTGTCCAACAGCACCCCCATTGCGCCCGGCCCTCTGCCGGCCCAGCTGGTGCTGCCGCTGAACATGCATATCGGGGCACCGGCCAAGCCATTGGTGGCCCCCGGCGACCGGGTCCTAAAGGGGCAAATGATTGCCGAACCCGGCGGCGCCGTTAGTGCCGCGATTCATGCGCCGACTTCCGGCACCATCAGTGCCATTGGCCCCCGCCCGATCCAGCATCCATCTGGCATGGATGCCATCTGCCTGGTGCTCGACACCGATGGCAAGGATGAATGGGTCACCCACAGTGGCGTGACTGATTACACCGAGCTGAGCCCCGGCGAGCTGGTCGACACCATCCGCCATGCCGGTATTGCCGGAATGGGAGGCGCGGGTTTCCCCACCAGCATCAAGGTGAACCTCGGCGACCATCAGCGAGTAGAAGAGCTGATCATCAATGCGGTGGAGTGCGAGCCGTACATCACCGCCGATGATCGACTGATGCGTGAACATGCCGACGAGATCATCACCGGCATCCACATCCTCCAGTACCTGCTCAACCCACGCCGCACCCTGATTGGGATCGAGGACAACAAGCCCGAGGCCATTTCCGCGATCAAGCGGGCCTGCAAGGGCTGCGATATCGAAGTCCGTGTGGTGCCGACCAAATACCCGTCCGGTGGCGAGAAGCAGATCATCCAGTTGCTGACCGGCAAGGAAGTCCAGAGCGGCCAGCTGCCCGCCCATGTGGGAGTGGTGTGCCAGAACGTCGGCACCGCCCACGCCATCAAGCGGGCCGTGGTAGACGGCCAGCCCCTGATCAGCCGGGTCACCACCCTGACCGGCGATGGCGTCGCACGACCGGGTAACTACGAGGTGCTGCTGGGCACGCCCGTACGCGACCTGCTAAGCCATGGCGGCGTCAATCCGGATGCACTGGAGCGCCTGGTCATGGGCGGCCCGATGATGGGGTTCACCCTGCATAACCCGGCCGTGCCGGTCGTCAAAACCACCAACTGCATCATTGCCGCCACCCCGGAAGAGCTGCCTGAACCCCCAGAGGAACAGCCCTGTATCCGTTGCGGTTCCTGTGCCGAAGTCTGCCCGGCCAACCTGCTACCCCAGCAGCTCTACTGGCATGCCAAGAATGACGATCTGGAAAAGGCCCAGCACCACAACCTGATGGATTGCATCGAATGTGGCGCCTGTGCCTACGTCTGCCCCAGCCACATTCCACTGGTGCAGTACTACCGCTACGCCAAGGGTGCCGTGCGCCAGCAGGCCGCCGACCAATTGAAAGCGGACAAGGCCCGGGAACGTTTCGAGGCACGCCAGGCCCGTATCGACGCTGAGAAGGCCGAGAAGGAAGCCCGTCGCCAGGCCCGCCTGGAAGCCAACCGCAAGAAGAAAACTGACACTGCTGCCGCCCCGGCCGTGGACACCGCCGCCCTCAAACAGGCCTCTCTGGAAGCATCCAAGGCCTACAAAGCGGCAGTCAAGGCGGCCAAGGAAGCAGAAGCCAACGAGGCAGAGAACAGTGCGGAATTGAAGGCCGAAGCCGAGCGCCTGAAAGCCGTGGCCGACAAGGCCAAGGCCGCCGTGCGTGACGCCAAAAACGCCGCCCCTGCCACCGCACCGGCAGAGGATCGGGTGGCCACACTCAAGAAACAGGTGGGTGACGCCTCGTCTGCCTACAAGAACGCGGTCAAAGCCGCCAAAGAGGCGGAAGCCAACGGCGATGACAATGCCGCCGAGCTACGGGCCAGTGCCGACACCCTCAAGGCCGAAGCCGACAAACTGAAAGCCGAGTTGCGCGAGGCCAAGGCCAATGCCCCCGCCGCCCCTGCAGCGGCGCCACAAGTCGACCCCGTCGCTGAACTGAAACAAAAGGTGGGCGAAGCATCGTCTGCTTACAAGGCTGCGGTCAAAGCGGCCAAAGAGGCCGAGGCCAACGGCGATGATAATGCCGCCGAGCTAAGGGCCAAGGCCGACACCCTCAAGGCCGAAGCCGACACACTGAAAGCCGAGTTGCGTGAGGCCAAGGCCAATGCGCCAGCGGCGACCCCGGCGCCCGCCACCCCGCCGCCGGCCGATCCGCTCGTCGAGCTGAAGGCCAAAGTGGGTGAAGCCTCTGCAGCCTACAAGGCCGCGGTCAAAGCCGCCAAAGAAGCGGAAGAAAATCGCGCGGAGAACGCGGCGGCCCTGCGTGCCGAAGCCGACAAGCTGAAAGCCGATGCCGATCACTGGAAGGCAGAATTGCGCGAGGCCAAGGCAAGCGCACCTGCCACCCCCAAGGCGGCACCGGCCACCACCGACCAACCGCGTATCCCTGAAGCCACTGCCCCGCAATCGCTGGCCGCCGTGGATCCGGAAGAAGCCGCCAAGCGGCAAAAGCGTCTCAAAGGCCTCAAAACCGCCTATAACATGGCCCACAAGCAGTACAAGGAAGCCCACGCCGCCCTTGAACGGGCCGAGCGCAAGGAGGACGTCACCGCCGACGAACTCAACGACATGCAGCGCCGCGTGGACAAACTCAAGAACAAGGCCGACATCGCCCGTGATGCGCTGGATGCCCTGGTGGAAGAAGCCAAGGCAGACATTCGTGCCCACACCGGCAAGGATCTGAAAACGCTGAAACTGGAAGCCGCACGGGCCGAAAGCGCCCTGGCCGACAAGGCGATCGAACTGCAGCGCCTGCGTGACAGCAGCAGCGAAGAGTCACTGGAAGCGCTCAACTCTGAACTGAAAGCCCTGGAAGCCGAAGCCCAGATTGCCCGAAAGGCACTGAAACAAGCCGTGGAAGAACAGGGGCTGGTGGAATGATGAAAGCCGCTCTGACGACCTTACAACCTGCAAACGCGACGCCGGCCATGCCCGGTCGCGTCGGCCCCTACCTGAACGGCAAGGCCTGAATCGACATGAGCCTGATTACGTCCTCCTCGCCCCATGCCTCCGTGAAGAACAACACCGGCGCCTTCATGCGCCAGGTGATCTACGCCACCCTGCCCGGCCTGGCAGTACTGACCTGGCAGTTTGGTTGGGGCACGGTGATCAATGTGCTGTGGGCAGTGGTCGTGGCCCTGGTCAGCGAAGCCCTGTTCCTGAAAGCCCGTGGCCGCAGCATCGGGTTCTATCTGAAAGACTACAGCGCCGTGGTCACTGCGGTGCTGTTGGGTCTGGCCCTGCCCCCCACCGCCCCCTGGTGGCTGACACTGGTGGGCGTGAGTTTCGCCATTATCGTCGCCAAGCAACTCTATGGCGGCCTGGGCATGAATCCGTTCAACCCGGCCATGGTCGGCTATGTGCTCTTGCTGATTTCCTTTCCGGTGGCCATGACCCAGTGGATCAGCCCCGGTGACGCCCCCAGCCTGCAGCAAAGCCTGCAACTGTTTGCCGGTCAGTTGCCGGTTGATGGTTTGAGCGGGGCAACACCACTGGACACCTTCCGCACCTGGGCAGGCGACGAAGCGGCCCTGGCCAGCCACCCGATCCTGCACGGCGAACTGGCCGGGCAAGGCTGGGAATGGGTCAACCTGGCGTTCCTGCTGGGCGGGCTGTATCTGATCAGCCGCAAGATCATCACCTGGCATATCCCCGCCGGTTTTCTGGCGGGCCTTGCAGCGCCGGCACTGGTGGCATGGCTCATCGATCCGGTCCGTTTTGCCGACCCGCTGTTCCATATGCTGTCTGGCGGCGCCATGCTCGGTGCGTTCTTCATCGCCACCGACCCGGTCAGTGCCGCCACCAGCCGTAACGGTCGCCTGGTGTATGCCCTGCTGATCGGTGTGCTGATCTGGGTTATCCGCAGCTTTGGAGGCTATCCGGACGCGGTCGCTTTCTCGGTACTGTTACTCAACCTCAGCGCCCCCTTTATCGATTACTACACCCAGCCGCGTACCTACGGCCATAACAAGCCCAACAGAGGGACCGGCTCATGATGCGGTATGCCATCACCAAAAACGCCGTCATCCTGAGCCTGTTCGCTATCGGCACTGCTGCGGCCCTGGCCATCACCAATGCCCTGACCATTGACCAGGTGCAGTGCAATCGTCAGCAGGCGCTGATGACCTCGCTAAACGAAGTGATGCCCCACGACCAGCACGACAATGACCTGCTCGCTGACCGCATTACCCGCCGTGATCCGCTGCTGGGGCGCAGCGAACATCATATCTATCGCGCCCGCCTCAATGGCCAGCCCAACGGCGCCGTACTGGAAGCCACAGCCCCGGATGGCTACGGCGGCAATATCGCCGTGATCATTGGCATCAATAACAGCGGGACGGTTCAGGGCGTTCGCGTGGTTCCCCCGCACAACGAAACCCCCGGGCTGGGCGACAATATCGAAACCAAAAAATCCGACTGGATCTATGGTTTCAACGGCCGCTCACTGGAAAACCCGCAGGCCAGCGGCTGGGCAGTGAAGAAGGACGGCGGCGAATTCGACAGCTTTACCGGCGCCACCATTACTCCCCGGGCCGTGGTGGGTGCGGTATACCGTGCCTTGCAGTATTTTGATGCCAACCGCGAGCAACTCTTTGCTGCGGATGCCGAAGCCGTCGCCGCGGAGGTGTGTGATGAGTGATGTGAACTACAAGAAAATCAGCATGGACGGGCTGTGGAACAACAACCCGGCCACCGTGCAGATTCTTGGACTCTGCCCCTTGCTCGCCGTCACCGGATCCGTGGTCAACGCACTGGGGCTTGGTCTTGCCACCCTGGTGGTACTGGTAGGCTCGAACGTGTGCGTGTCCCTGATTCGCCATTACGTCACCGATGCAGTTCGCCTGCCGGCTTTTGTGATGATCATCGCGGCTATGACCACCGTGATCGAAATGCTGATGCAGGCCTACACCTTCGAGCTGTATGAAATCCTCGGCATCTTCATTCCACTGATCGTGACCAACTGTACTGTGCTCGGCCGCGCCGACGCCTTTGCCAGCAAGAATGGCATCCTGCCGTCAGCCTTGGACGGTTTCATGATGGGCCTTGGCTTTCTGGTGATCCTGCTGATTCTCGGTGGCATGCGCGAACTGGTCGGCCAGGGCACGCTGTTTACCAACATGCAGCTGTTGTTCGGTCCCATCGCCGCCCACTGGCAGCTGAATGTGATCGACAACTACGGCGGCTTCCTGCTTGCGATTCTGCCCCCCGGCGCCTTCCTCGGCCTGGGCCTGATCATCGCCGGCAAAAACGTAATCGATAAACGGCTGAAAGCCATCCAGAAGGCCAAGGCCAGCGACGAGCCCAAAGTGAGCCGTCGGGTACGCACCACTGGCAAGGTCAGCTAGGGAGCCTCTGAATAACTCCTTGCGTGCTCAGTCTTTCAGGCTGGTTCGCCCCTGTATGGGTCAAAAGGTAAAGAGGGGCGCGA
>NZ_AQOQ01000015.1:0-82843 GCF_002888555.1 Alcanivorax sp. MD8A
AGCCTGAAAGACTGAGCACGCAAGGAGTTGTTCAGAGGTGCCCCTGCGCTTCTTTGAGCACTTTTATGATCTGTCTGCAGTCTTCAGCGTGCCGCCAGTGTTGTGACCCACGGCGCCCTTATGGGCGCCTTTTCTCAGGCGCCGTTGTGAATAATGTCCACCGCCATTTCGGCCAGCGGTTTCACCAGCGCACCGACCTGTGACGCTTCCTTACTGGAAGCATTGCCATCCACCGCCCGCTTGGCGACACCCTGACAAATGGCCGCTAGGCGGAAGAAACTGAAGGCCAGATAGAATTCCCAATTGTCGATTTTGTCGATACCCCGACGCTGGCAGTACATGTCGACGTACTCCTGCTCGGTGGGAATACCCAGTGCCTTGCGGTCTACCCCCTGCATGCCGGCCATCTTGGCGCCACGCTGGGGCATACGCATCCCCATACACTGGTACGCCAGATCCGCCAGCGGGTGGCCCAGCGTCGACAGCTCCCAGTCCAGCACCGCAATCACTTTCGGCTCGGAGGGGTGCCACATCATGTTGTCGAGACGGAAGTCCCCGTGCACCAGCGCCACCTGCCCATCGTCTTCCGGCAGGTGTTTTTCCAGCCAGGCAATGAGCTCATCCATGGCTGGAATCTCTTCCAGCTTGGAGGCTTCATACTGCTTGCTCCAGCGACCCAGCTGACGCTCGAAATAGCTGCCAGGCTTGCCGTAATCGCTCAAGCCGACGGCCTCCAGATCCACACTGTGCATCGCAGCCAGGACACGGTTCATCTCGTCGTACATGGTCGCACGCATGGCATTACCGGCATCGCCGTCGCCCGCTTCCGGAAGCGCCGCGCCCCACAGGATGCGACCTTCACAAAACTCCATCACGTAGAACATGGAGCCGATGACGTCACGGTCTTCACACAAGTGGAGCACCGTAGGGACAGGCACATCGGTGTCTTTCAGCGCCGCCATGACACGGTACTCGCGATCGACAGCGTGGGCAGACTTGAGCAGCTTGCCCGGCGGCTGGCGACGCAGCACATAGGCACCGGAGGGGGAAGTAATCTTGAAGGTGGGGTTGGACTGCCCCCCCTCGAACTTGTCGGCCTGGATCGGGCCCTTGAAGCCGTCAATATGCTGTTCGAGGTAACGGGCCAGTTTTTCGGTATCCAGCGTATCCACCTGGGACATGGAGCTCTCCTGTTGTTCTGTCTGTGCTGCGCAAATGGCAAAGCCCGGTGTGACGGATCACACCGGACAAGCGCCCTCGTCTCAGGCGAAACGTTTGGCCAGATTGCGGCCCAGCTGCATCATGTGCACCTGATCCGGCCCATCGGCCAGACGCAGGGTACGTGCATAACTGAAGAAGTTGACCAGCGGGGTATCCTGGCTCAAGCCCACCGCACCGTGGACCTGGATCGCCCGATCGATGACATTTAACGCCATATTGGGCGCCACCACCTTGATCATAGCGATCAAATCCTTGGCGACTTTGTTACCTTCGTTGTCCATGGTGGCCGCTGCTTTCAGCGTCAGCAGGCGAGCCTGCTCGATTTCACACCAGGATTTGGCCAAATCTTCGCGTACAGAGCCCTGCTTGCTCATGGGCTGGCCGAAGACCACGCGCTGGTTCACGCGCTTGGCCATCAGCTCGAAGGCTTCCTGTGCGGCACCAATCAAACGCATGCAGTGGTGAATCCGGCCTGGCCCCAGGCGGCCCTGGGCGATCTCGAAGCCACGGCCCTCACCCAGGATCATGTTTTCCCTGGGTACGCGCACGTTGTCGAAAATCACTTCTGCGTGCCCTTCCGGCGCATCATCGTAACCAAACACCTTCATGGGACGCACGATCTTCACGCCCGGGGTGTTTGTGGGGACCAGAATCTGGGACTGCTGCTCATGACGGTTGGGGTTATCCGGGTCGGTCTTGCCCATCACGATCATGATCTCGCAGGTCTTGCGCATGGCCCCGCTGATGTAGAACTTGCGGCCATTGATAACGTAGTCGTCACCATCGCGCTCGATACGCGTCTCAATATTGGTAGCATCGGAAGACGCCACTTCCGGCTCGGTCATGGCAAAGGCACTGCGGATCTTGCCTTCCAGCAACGGCTCCAGCCATTGCTTTTTCTGGGCATCGTTACCGTACTTGGCCAGTACTTCCATATTGCCGGTATCAGGCGCCGCACAGTTAAACGCTTCCGAGGCAATACGGCTGCGGCCCATTTCTTCGGCCAGTGGTGCATATTCCAGATTGCTCAGCCCGGCGCTGTATTCACCGTACTCTTTCGGCAGGAACAGGTTCCACAACCCCTGCTCCCGGGCCTTGGCTTTCAGCTCTTCCATCACCGGCGGGGTTTCCCACGGGCTTTTGTCCAGTTGCTCGTGAAACAGCTCTTCCACCGGGCGGATTTCGGTGTCGATGAAATGACGGACACGGGTAATCAGATCCCGGGTTTTTTCACTGTACTGAAATTCCATGAAGCTCTCCCTTGGTTATATCGTGGCCGCCGGGTGCAGTCTTGTGCTGCTTCTGAGCGGCCCCTGCTGCGATCAAAAATAGGTAATGGCATCCAGACGGTCTGTGCGATCCAGATGCGGCACATTGTTGAAACCGGCCAGGCGAACCACCTTACGGTTGAAGAACCCGTGAGCCACGCTGGTATTGCGAATTTGCAGGTTCAGCTCCACCACTGTTTCGTCGGCGGCTTGCAGTACCTGTTTCATGAACATGGCCATGGCACCACCGGAACTGACAATCACGACCCTGTCCCGCTCACTGTAGTGCGACTGAATATGTGCCCGTGCGGCAGCGACCCGGTCGGCAAACATCTGCCAGGTTTCCGGCAGGTCACCGGTCAGTGAGTCATCGCGCCAGTGGGTCATGGCTGTTTTCAGCGCCTTGTAGAAGGCCGCCGCTGACGCCCCTTCCGGCGGCGCCTGATCGGGGTGCTGAGCCAGGTAGGCATCGACAATGGAGTGGAAATCGAATTCGTTCAGGCCCGGCTGAATATCCACGGGCAACTGCACGCCAAGCCCCTCGCAGATCCCGGCACCGGTTTCCTGATGCCGAACCAGATCGCCAGTAATCAGTGCATCAAAGCCCATATCACGCTCGGCAAAGTACTCCCCCAGCCAACGGGCCTGCTGGTGCCCCAGCGGGGAAAGCTGATCGTAGTTGTCGCTACCGAACGACGCTTGTCCGTGACGAACAAGGTAAAACTCGGCCATGCCGGCCTCCTTGGGCAAATTCAGAGGTTCCCCAGCGTAGAGCAGCCAGCATAGTTAGTGAAATTGATATTTTGAATCCTGACCAATAAGTCTCATGCATGAGAAATGGTGTTTTATTTGGAACAGTATTTCGTTATTTTGATTATCTCGAATGTTATGACCACGGATTAAACCGGAGACCCAATGGCAACCCCCCCACAGGATATGGAACAGCAGATCGGTCTGGAAAGCCGCCACGTCACCGCTCAGCTACAGGACGGGGTCTTGCACCTGACTCTGGACCGTGCCGACAAGCTCAATGCCCTGACCAAGGCCATGTATGAGGATCTGACCCGGGCGGTAGAGCATGCCGCCGGCAATGCGGCGGTGCGCGCCCTGCTGTTTAGCGGCAAGGGGCGAGCCTGGTGTGCGGGGAACGACATCGGTGATTTCCTCAATGCCGATCCCGCCAGCCGTGAGGGGGGCAAGCTCAGCCCGGCCATGATCCTTGTCCATGCCCTCATGGCCCTGGACAAACCCACTGTGGTGGCCGTACATGGCAATGCCACCGGTATTGGCACAACCCTGCTGATGCATTGTGATCTGGTCATCGCCGCCGATAACGCGCGCTTCAAAACCGCCTTTATCGACCTGGGCCTGGTACCTGAGGCCTCTTCAAGTCTGCTGCTCCCCATGCTGATCGGTCGCCAGAACGCGGCCCGCCTGCTAATGGCAGGCGATACCCTGAGCGCCGAAGACGCCGAACGCTGCGGACTGATTGCCTACCGCACCCAGCCCGATGCCCTGGAAGCCGACGCCATGGCACTGGCCCAAAAACTGGCCAGCAAATCTCCCACCGCCATGGCCATGACCAAACAACTCATGCGCCAAGGTCACGATGCCCTCAAGGCGCAGATCGAAAAAGAAAGCGTGATGTTTGCAGACAGAATGTTCAGCGAGGAAACGCGAGCGATTTTTGCGGGATTTTTGAAAGGCAGTGAACAGTGAACAGTGAACAGTGAACAGTGAACAGTGAACATTGAACAGTGAACAGTGAACAGTGAACAGTGAACATTGAACAGTGAACAGTGAACAGTGAACGGTGAACAAGGCTGCCCGACCGGCATACCCTGTCAAGCTTTATTAGGCTTTTTCTTTTTGTGTAACGGCATGAGGCCGCGTCCAAATTCTGGGCGCGGCCTCATGCCTTTCAGATCACATAACGCGCAATCGCGCCGCTGTTAACTGTTCACTATTCCCTGTTAACTGCCTTTAATGATTCCCCGCAGCGCCACGCCCACCACTTCGTCAACCAACGCCTGGATCTCTTCTTCGGTTTCGCCATCGCGATGGTGATACCAGTTAATCACCGAGTTCATGGCGCCAAACACTGGCTTGATGGACACCCGTGGGCGCAAGGCACACATGGTGCCTTCGGCCATACCTTCTTCAAGGACAGTCATGAACAGGGCTTCGCAGCGGTTGCGACGCTCCTGGAGCCTGGTGAGCTGGCTGCGCTGGTCTTCGGTAGTGCTGTTGCGCAGCACCATTTGCACCGCCTCGGACACCGCCCGCTGATAGGGCTGGGTCTCGATCAGGGTACGCACATAGCGACGCGCCATTTCCGTGAAACGTTGCGGTGCAGGCAAGGACTGCTCGGCCACCGGTTCCACCTCGGCGAACAGCGCGTCCATGGCGCGATGGTGAATCTCGAAAAACAGCTCTGCCTTGGAACCAAAGTAGTGATAGACCATGCCCTTGGTGGCCGATAGTCGGCGGGCAATATCATCAATACTGGTTGCGTTGAATCCTCGCTCCATAAAACACAAGGCCGCCGCGTCCAGAATGGCATTACGGGGTTCACAGGCCAGTGCTTCGCTTTGATCCGCCATGGGTCCTCGGTCCTCTGTATCCTCTAATGGGCCGCCAGCATCCCGGCCGGGCCCCGGTTGTTTTCTTGAAGTTTGGCACAGCCCCCACCCACCACCATTGACCTTGACGCGCCCGGTGTCGGAAATCTCGCCCTTCATGCCGCTTTTCACCCTTTACGGTCATTTACGCCGCCCTGCATACTGCTGTTTTCAAAATATAATTCTGAAATTATGCATTTGTGCCATGTCACAAGCGTAACCAGGGAGAGCACAATGAGCAGAGAGACAGTCCGGATCGAGGACCTGCAAACCCGAATCGGTGAAAGCCTGGGTCAATCCACCTGGCGCACCGTGGATCAGCAGCGCATCGATGGCTTTGCCGATCTGACGGAAGATCCGCAATGGATTCACACCGATCCCGCGCGCGCGGCAAAGGAAAGCCCCTTTGGCGCCACCATTGCCCACGGGTTTCTCTCCCTGTCACTGCTGTCGGCCATGGCCATGGATGTTCTCCCCGCCATTGAGGGCCAGGTGATGGGCATCAATTACGGGTTCGACAAAGTGCGTTTCATGAACCCGGTCCGCGAGGGCAGCAAGGTGCGTGGCCAGTTCACCCTGATGGAAGTGAAACGTCGCTCAGATAACGAGTGGCAACTGCGCCATGGTGTGCAGGTGGAAATTGAAGGCCAGGAAAAACCTGCCCTTATCGCCGAATGGTTGAGTCTGGTGATCGTACCGGCATAACCGCACACCTGTGTGAGGGCCTGTATCAGGCCACAGAATACGAAGCAGGTTTTTATCACAGAGATCACAGGGTGCATCGCGAAAAGCCTTTCTCAGCCTCTGTGACGAATTTGATCTGGCGCCCCATTCGCGTCTCACGTGTCGCGCCTGCCTTTAGTCACGGCCAGCGGCATAAACCCTTGGAGAAGCAAACATGACCATTCGATTTGATAACCAGGTGGCGATCGTCACCGGTGCCGGAAACGGCCTGGGGAAATCCCACGCACTGGAACTGGCCCGTCTGGGCGCGAAGGTGGTGGTCAACGATTTTGGTGGCGCCCGTGACGGCAGTGGCGGTTCCAGCGAAGCGGCGGAAAAAGTCGTGGCAGAGATTCAGGCGGCCGGCGGTGAAGCCATTGCCAACGGCGCCGACGTATCCAGCCCCGAGCAGGTGGAGGCCATGGTCAAGCAGGCCATGGACACCTGGGGACGGGTCGATGTGCTGATCAACAATGCCGGCATTCTGCGCGACAAGAGCTTTGCCAAAATGACCCAGGACGACTGGGACAAAGTAGTGGCCGTACATCTCACCGGCTCTGAAATTTGCTCCCGGGCGGTATGGCCGATCATGCGCGAACAAGGCTATGGTCGCATCGTCATGACCACCTCCACATCAGGGCTCTATGGCAACTTTGGCCAGGCCAACTACGGCGCCGCCAAAATGGCAGTGGCCGGACTGATGAATACGCTTTGCCTGGAAGGCGAGAAATACGACATCAAGATCAACTGCATTGCACCCACTGCCGCTACCCGCATGACCGAGGATCTGATGCCCCCGGAAGTGCTGGCCATGCTGGAACCCAAAGCAATCACTCCGGCCGTGTTGTTCCTGTGCAGCCAGCAGGCACCCACCCATCGCATCGTTCTGGCTGGGGCCGGTTGCTATGCCATGGTTCGCCTGATGGAAAGCGAAGGCGTCTACCTGGAAGAAAACGAACGCAACGTGGACGGCGTAGCCGCCCACTTCGAACGCATTGGCAACATGGACAACGCCCGGGAAATTCTCGCTGGCGGCGACCACGTGACCAAGATCCTGACCAAGGCCGCCCACGCCAAGGGCATCAAGCTTTAAACTGATTGGAGAGGCATCATGAGAGAAGCCGTTATCGTATCCACCGCTCGCACCCCCATTGGCAAGGCCTACCGGGGCGCGTTCAACGACACTCAAGCCCAGGCATTGGGTGGCCATGCCATCAAGCACGCTGTCGAGCGCGCCGGCATTGATCCGGAAACCATTCAGGACGTGATCATGGGTGCCGCCCTGCAACAAGGCAGCACCGGCGGCAACGTGGCTCGCCAATGCGCCCTGCGTGCGGGCCTGCCCACCAGTGTGTCCGGGATGAGCATGGACCGTCAGTGCGCCTCCGGTCTGATGGCCATCGCCACCGCCGCCAAGGAAATCATCGTCGACAACATGGACGTGGCCGTGGCCGGCGGCCTGGAATCCATTTCCCTGGTCCAGAACGACAAGATGAATACCTTCCGTGCCGGCGACCCCTGGCTCAAACAGCACCGTCCTGACATCTATATGTCCATGCTGGAAACCGCCGAGATCGTGGCTGACCGCTACAAGGTCTCCCGCGACGCACAGGATGAGTACGCCTACCAATCACAGATGCGCACCGCCGCGGCCCAGCAGGCCGGCAAGTTCGATGATGAAATCGTCCCCATGACCAGCATCATGAAAGTGATGAACAAGGAGACCAAGGAAATTTCCGATGTGGAAGTGACCCTGGATAAGGACGAAGGCAACCGCCCGCAGACCACTCTGGAAGGCCTGCAAAGCCTGCAGCCTGTGTTCAAGGGCGGCCAGCAGGTTCAGGAAGGCGGCTTTATCACTGCCGGTAACGCCTCCCAGCTGTCGGACGGTGCCAGTGCCTGTGTCCTGATGGAAGCGAGCGAAGCCGAGCGTCTCGGTCTACAACCCCTTGGCGCCTACCGCGGCATGGCGGTGGCCGGATGTGATCCCGATGAAATGGGCATCGGTCCTGTCTTCGCGGTGCCGAAACTGCTCAAACGGTTTGGTCTTACCGTGGACGATATCGGCCTGTGGGAGCTGAACGAAGCCTTTGCCAGCCAGTGCCTGTACAGCCGCGACCGTCTTGGTATCGACCCCGAAAAATACAACGTCAACGGCGGCGCCATTTCCATTGGTCACCCCTACGGCATGTCTGGGGCACGAATGACCGGCCACGCCCTGATCGAAGGCAAGCGTCGTGGCGTGAAGTACGTGGTCGTCACCATGTGTATCGGCGGTGGCATGGGCGCTGCTGGCCTGTTTGAAGTGTTCTAATTCATTCCTTTCCGCCTGATCCGGAAAGACTTCCCCTTCGGGGCGCCGCCTGGCGCCCCTTTTTTTTGGTTCTTCGCAGATTTGAGGAAAAACCCCGACTGACTCCTCCCAGCTTGCCGTAGGAGTGTCGCTGGCGGCGCGATCCCCAACGCCCTAAATCGCGCCGCCAGCGACGCTCCTACGGGATAGTCTTTGGTGTGAGCCATTCCCCGCTCTTACAAGGCATTTCGCGTGCAAGCCGCCCCCACAGGCACCCCATAAATGTTGCTTGCCAGAGAAACCGCACAGAAAGCGTTCAGGGCACGAGGAAAACACGGTGAGGCCAAAAATCACAAGCCCGTTTTTTTTAAAAAAAATCGGCTAAACCCCCAAAAATGTCACAAAAATGGAACTGCCTTTCACCTGTTACCCACAGTAACGAACGCGCCCTGAAAATATACATATATCGATAAATAGTATATTTCCCTGTCGCAATCGGATCGAAACCTGGTTCAAACGTCCTATTTTTTCTCCATAACAGGGTGACATGACCCCCTTCAAAGTCACCGTATTGGTCTCTCGTCGTATTGACCACATACCAGACAGTATGTATGAATTGACCTCGACAGATCATTTTTTCGGAATTGTGATCCATAAAAATGAAACTGCCAGTTTCATCACCCGCAGGGACCCTCCCGCAATGCCCAGGCATTACCGGGAGGTCGGGTGAAGCAAGACGTGCGCTACAACACTTTTAAAACAAAAACGGACAGTCTGCCCAGGATCATCACCGGGCAGTGGGAGAGCAAAATAATGCGAAGCAAAGCAATCGCTGTTGGCTACAGCAGTGCCCTTGCGCTGGGCCTGCTGACAGCCTCAGCGCCGGCCTTGGCCGGCGGTGAAATCAAATTCAGCGACGATTTCAGTGCCAAATGGAACCTCAAGGCTTCGGTCGGTGCCACCGCAAGAATGGAGTCTGCCAGCAAGGACAACCTGTTTGCCGGCGACACTCCTGGCGGCACCGCAGGATCCGCAGTGTCTGACGACGGCAATCTGAATTATCAGGCTGGAGACATCGTCTCCTCCGTAGCCAAGGCCGTGGGCGATGTGAATCTGCAATTCCGCAATTTCGGCCTGTTTGCCCGTGCCAAGACCTGGTACGACTACACCCAGAAGGAAAAAGACGTACCGCATGGTAACTATCCAAACGGCTTTATTCCTGACGAACCGCTGAGTGATGACGGTTTCCACCGTAACTCGCAATTCCAGGGTGCAACCTTCCAGGAAGTTTATGCCCACGGCAAATTCGAGCTGAATGGTCAGCCGCTGCGAATCGCCGCAGGGCGCCAACTGCTGCTGTGGGGCCGTAGCCTCTACTCCCGCGGCTCTCTGGGCTCACTTAACGCCATCGACCTGGCCGCGCTGCATCGCCCAGGCGCGGAATACACAGAGTTCCTGACCCCCTCTGGCATGCTGACCCTGGACTACAAGTTCACCGACAACCTGAGCATGAAGTCTTTCTACCAGTATGAATGGCGCCCGGCGAATCTGGATGGCTGTGGTACCTTCTTCTCGACGCTGGACAACACCGCTCTGGGTTGTGATGCCACCTTTTCCAGCTCGGTGATCCTGCCCAATCAGGACGCCTACAACGCCGGGGTGTATATCCCCCGTGTTGACGAGAACGAACCGGAAGACGGCGGCCAGTTCGGCTTCAAGTTTGACTATGCCTTCCCCGATGCCAAGGCCAAGGTGGGCACGTACTTCCTGAATTACCACAGCCGCTTGCCCTATTACTCTGTGACCAAGGAAACCAGCGCGTTACCGCAGGGCATCACCCCGGGTAACGACGTGGCCTACTTCTACGAGTATCCCGAAGACATCCAGGTGTTTGGCCTGACCGCCGACAAGACCTTCGAAGGCGTGGGCAACCTCGCATTGAACCTGAGCTACCTGCCGGACATGCCGATCCAGATCAACACACCGGATCTGACAACCTCCCGTGTACTGGAGGCCAATGGCCTGCCAGCGGCAGCCGTACAAGGGGCCGGCTACTCCATCCCGCAAGGCACCATTGATTATGTCTACGACTCCGGCAGCCAGGTCCATGGGTATCAGGAGTTCGACATTCAGCGTGCCGAGCTGGCCTTCACCACCGTGATCCCGCAAGTCCTGGGCGCGCAGAAGACCATCGTCTCCATGCAAGTCGGTTCCGAGTACATTCCGGACCTGCCGGACCAGGAAGAGATGCGCTTCCGTCGTCATACCAACTATGGTGTGGGTGATCTGGGCGAGGATGGCTATGTCACGGACTTCAGCTGGGGCTACCAGCTGACCCTCAAGTCCACCTACGCCAATGCCATTGGCGCCATGACCCTGACACCGGCCATCACCCTGCAACATGGCGTAGAAGGCTTTTCCAGCGACGATGCCATGCAGGAAGACTCACGCAGCGTCGGCATCAGCCTGGGCATGGCCTACAAGAAGCTGACGGCTGACCTGTCGTACACCACCTACAACGACGCCAGCTACAGTGTTGTTGAAGACCGTGACTACCTGTCCTTCAGCACTGCCTACAACTTCTGAAACGGATAGCGACCTGTCGGCAGGCGCCGGCAGGCCAACGAGGATGCGACTATGAAACAACTGAAAATTGCTCTTACTGCCCTGCTCGCTGTCGTACTGTCAGCCTGCGTCAGCGGCTACCACGACACCAAGGTAATCAATTCCGACACGGGCACCCAGGCCGCCCCGAAAGGGCCATACCAATCCCTTGTGGTGGGTGTGCTTGTGGATCATGAACTACGCGGTCACCTGGAAGATGCCATCGTTGCCCGCTTCGCCGAAATGGGTGTCAAAGCCACAGCGGCCTACACCGTCTTTGGGGACAAGGGCGTTGAAGGCAAAAGCCTGGATTACCTGGCAAAACGCATGAAGGAAAACGGCTTCGACAGTGCTCTGGCCATTCACCTTGAAGACCAGACCACCAAGACCACTGAAGTCAAAGGTGACCCTGGCGTCAGCGTACCGGCCAGTGCCGGCATGACCATGACCCCCCAGGTTTACAGCCCGGACTTCTTTGTAAACGAGGATATCTATACTGCCCGGCTCGAACTCTGGGACGTAGACCAGAAGGCCATTGTCTGGACCGGACGCACCGTGAGCTTCAACACCGGCGGTTTCAAAGGACTGGAGAAAGGTGCCTCACACTACGCCAAGACCATCACCGATGCCATTTCGGAGGCCGGCATTTACCAGTAAAACAGCAACTCCATTGTCTCCACCTTCCTGGCCCACCTCGGTGGGCTTTTTTTTGGTTCATCGCGAATTCCCGGGAAAACCCGAATTTAATCCCCTCCCTTTCCGTAGGAGCGTCGCTCGCGGCGCGATCCCAGACCAGGATCAAAAGCATTTTCACCACAGAGGACACAGGGTTCACTGAGGAAGACGGTTTTCCTCTGTGAACCCTGTGTCCTCTGTGGTGAAAATGCTTTTGATCCTGGTCTGGGATCGCGCCGCGAGCGACGCTCCTACGGAGGGAGACGATTCCCGGCAATCCGCGATGAACCTTTTTTATTCCCGCCAGTCGCCATCCCGCAATCGCTGTAGGAGCCATGATCGCATGGCGATCCGAGCCCCAGCGAGGCAAACCCGCCACAACAAATAAAAAGAAATAGAAGAGAGATAACACCGGGCACACAATCACTGCCGGACCACCCGAAACGTAACAACTAGCGACCGCAGCCCTTCATCTGCTGCTCATAACGGTTGGCCATCTGCGCGGTGCGCTGGGCGGCACCTTTCATCCATTTATTATTCTTCCAGGTACCACGGGCATAGCCTCCGTGGCCGGCATAATAATTGAGATACAGACTATAGGTGTCGTTGCGGGGCACGCCATTCTTCTTGTAGCTCTGGTAGTGATACCAGCCCACAAACTGGATAGCGTCCTTGAAATCATCGCGGTCGGCGCCACGACGCCCCGTTTCCTGTTTGTACCAGTCCCACGTGCTGTCCAGCGCCTGGGGATAGCCATAGGCCGTCGACGGACGTTTCCAGGGGATGAAACCCAGCAGCTTGGTTCGCGGCGGTTTGGCCTTGGCGTTGAAACCGGATTCCTTGTAGATGGTCGCCATCAGCACCGGCACCGGTACGCCGTACTCCTTCTCAGTGTTCTTTGCGTACTTGTACCAGTTGTTAAACCAGCCCCCCCGTTGATCGAACACCGCACACACATTGTCTGTGTTAGTGGGCGTGCCGGCACAGCCATTCAAGATCAATGCCATCAGCAACAGGGTCAGCCAGTGTTTCATAATGCTCCCGGGTCGATACCGTGCTCGTTGAACAAGGACAGTAGCGCGGCCTCGTCACACACCTCAACCCCCAGCGCCTCGGCCTTGGCCAGTTTGGAGCCCGCCGAGGCACCTGCGGCGACCATGGACGTGTTCTTCGACACCGAGCCGGCCACTTTTGCCCCCAGCTGCTGCAGCCCTTTCTTGGCCTGATCCCGGGTAAAGGCTTCCAGCGTGCCGGTCAACACCCAGGTCTGGCCATCCAGTGGGCGGCTCTCCGCCTGGGCCGGTGCCCGTGCCTGCAGTTCGCTGGCCATGGCTTCGGCATCTTCCAGCCGTGCCTGCCACTGGTTCTCCGCCAGCGCCTTGCGCAGTTGCAGCATGACACCAGAGCGCACGCCCTTGGGTTCTGCTCCCGCGCCTTCCGCCGCCCCTGCCACCAGCCCGGCCACGGTGGTGTAATGGCTGGCCAGGGTTTCCAGAGACTTGTCACCAATGCCTTCCAGATCCATGCCCAGGCGCTTGGCAGATTTCAGCAGGTGTGCCAGCGTCAGGGAGGCAGTAAAGGCTGCCGAGGGTTGGCCATCGGATTGGGGCGACACCCCTGCCGACAGCAGTCCATCGATCACCGCTTCGTTGTCAGCTTCGGCAAAGAAAGCGCCAATGGCCTTGGCCACTTCCATGCCCACATCGGGCACCGCCAGCAGCAACAACGGCGGCGCCCGGCGAATGGTTTGCAGATCACCGAAGCAATCGGCCAGGTTCTTGGCCGTTTCCTCACCAATCTGCAGGATGCCCAGGGAAAACAGAAAGCGCCCCAGACTCACTGTCTTCGAGACCTCGAGGGCAGCAATCAGGTTCTCGGCGGACTTGTCGCCCATCCTTTCCAGCCCGGCCACTTGCTCGGGCTTGAGACGGTACAGGTCGGCCACCGTGGCAATCAGTTCCTGATCCACCAGGGCGTCCACCAGCTTGTCGCCCAACCCATCAATATCCATGGCTCGCCGCGACGCGAAATGCTTGATCGCCTCGCGTTGCTGGGCACCACAGATCAGACCGCCGGTACAGCGAGCCACCACTTCGCCATCGCCGCGGAGAATATCGCTGCCACAAACCGGACAATGGCTGGGCAAGGTGATGATTTGAGCCTCCGCCGGGCGCCGCTCAGGGATCGGGCGAACCACTTTGGGAATCACATCTCCCGCCCGGTACACCACCACGGTATCGCCGATGCGAATATCCAACCGCTGGATCTCATCCATATTGTGCAGGGTGGCATTACTGACCGTGACGCCCCCCACCGACACCGGCTCCAACCGCGCCACCGGAGTCAACGCGCCGGTACGACCGACCTGCCAGTCGACGCCGTTGAGCGTGGTCAGCTCTTCCTGAGCCGGGAATTTGTGGGCGGTGGCCCAGCGCGGCGCGCGGCTGACAAAGCCCAGATCCCGCTGCCAATCAAAGCGGTCCACCTTGTACACCACACCATCGATGTCGTAATCGAGCCGATCACGCTTGTCGAGAATCCCATGATAGAAGGTCAGCAACTGGTCCACGCCCTGGCAGACCCGCACTTCCGGGTTCACCCGCAGGCCCCAGTCACGCAGCATGTCGAGCATGCCGGAGTGGGTGGCCGGCTCATCCACGCCTTCCAGCTGCGCCATGGAATAGGCATAGAATTCCAGCGGACGCTCGGCAGTGATGCGAGAATCCAGCTGACGCAGACTCCCTGCCGCCGCATTACGCGGGTTGGCGAAGACCTTCTGCCCGGCGGCTTCCTGGCGCTCATTTAATTTGGCAAAGCCGGCATGGGGCATCACCACCTCGCCGCGCACTTCCAGCCGCTCAGGCAGTTTCTCTCCACGCAACGTCAGTGGCACCGAACGAATAGTGCGCGCATTGGTAGTAATGTTCTCGCCGGTCTGACCGTCACCACGGGTGGCGGCTCGCACCAGCTCACCGTTTTCATAGAGCAGGGAAATGGCCAGACCATCCAGCTTGGGTTCGGCGACATAAGCCACCTCGCCATCAACATCCAGGCGCTCACGCACCCGCTGATCAAACGCCCGCAGCTCGTCGTCGTCAAACACATTGTCGAGGCTGAGCATGGGCACTTCATGCTGGACCTGATCAAAAGCATCCAGCGGCACATCACCCACCCGCTGGGTCGGCGAATCCACCGTTATCAGTTCCGGATGTGCGTCTTCCAACGCCTTCAGCTCCCGGTAAAGGCGGTCGTACTCCGCATCGGGCACCGCAGGATCATCCAGCACGTAATAGCGATACGACCAGTCGTTGAGCTGGTCGCGAAGGGATTGGGCTTGTTGGGAAAGGTCGTTGTTATTGGGCACGTTAAAGGCAGTGAACAGTTAATAGTGAATAGTTAACAGCGATTCGCCCGTAGGGCAGAAATCGGCGACGGCCGATCTTCGCCAAAAAAACGGCGGAGATTGCCTTCAGCAATTTCCGCCCTACGGTTTTGATTTTACTCATAGCTGACAGCTCGTAGCTCACAGCTGCTGTTACGCGCTCGGCACCCGCTGGCGACGCTCGAATTCCTGCACCTTCTGACGCAGGTGTTCCATCATCTGCGGGGTCAGCACGCTGTGTTGTTCGTCCTTCAGTTCGCCGTCCAGTTCCGTGGCCAGGCGTTGGCAGATGGACAACATGCGATCCAGCGAACCGATGGCATCGGTCGGGCCAGGCAGCTTCATGAAAAAGGTAACCCCGGCAAAGGTTTTTTCTTCCATGGTATCCAGGTCGAAGGTACCCGGCTCCACCGCATTGGCCATGGAGAACTGCAATTGATCACGGCCATCCACACTGACATGGCGATGGAAGATATTCATCTGGCCATAGCGCAGACCGGACTCCAGCAACATCCGCAGCAACTCTCCGCCATCAAAGGGCGCGCCACGACGGGCAATCAGGTGCACCACGATCACTTCCAGCACAGGTTGGGGTTCACGGGGGGCCTCGGACTTGCGTGCTGCCGGCTTCTGGGCCTTCGGTGCCGGAGCCGGTTCAGGCTCCGGGGTGGGCTCTGGCGCGGGCTCAGGTTCAGGGGCGGCCTCGTAGGCCGGCTCCTGCACAACCTCGGGCTCTGCCGGTTCATCGCCGGCGAACAGGCTTTGCTGCTCGGCGGCACGGGCCTCGCTAACCGCTTCATCCGGTTCCATGACCGTGGGCGGGGTTTCTTCCTGCTCGGCCGTGTCCTGCGGAAAAATACTGTCCTGCTTGATGGCCTCACGCACAACCCGGGCAGTACCTATCACCTCCGGGTTATAACCGTCCTGCTCTTCCTCCTGCGCATCCCGGTAACGGGGGTCGATACGCATGCGCAACCGGCCATGCCGCTCACGAATCATGCGCCGCACGCCGTCGGCGAGAATCAGCAGAATCAGAATTACCAGAATGCCAATCAGTGTTTCCAGGTTCAGGCCCATTGCCTCGTCTTCCTTGCTTACGCTGATTATGCCGCCCGAAGGCGACACGTATTCCTCACATGGCTGCCATTTCGGCAGCTTCTTCCACATCCACCGATACCAGACGGGAGACCCCAGGCTCGTGCATGGTCACCCCCATCAGGGTAGCAGCCATCTCCATCGCAATCTTGTTGTGTGTGATGTAGATGAATTGGACTTTTGCAGACATTTCCGACACCAGGTTACAGAAACGGCCCACGTTGGCGTCATCCAGCGGGGCGTCCACCTCATCCAGCAGACAGAACGGTGCCGGGTTGAGCTGGAAGATACTGAACACCAGTGACAATGCGGTCAGCGCCTTCTCACCACCGGACAACAGGTGAATCGTGCTGTTCCGCTTGCCGGGCGGCCGCGCCATGATCGCCACACCGGTATCCAGCAGGTCTTCGCCGGTCAGTTCCAGGTAGGCATGGCCACCGCCAAATACCTTCGGGAACAGCTCCTGCAAGCCGCGGTTGATCCGGTCGAAGTACTCCTTGAAGCGCGCCCGGGTTTCGCGGTCGATCTTGCGAATGGCGTTTTCCAGGGTCTTGAGGGCGTCTTCCAGATCGTCATTCTGGCTGTCCAGGTAGTTCTTGCGCTCAGACTGCTGCTGGTACTCATCAATGGCCGCCAGGTTGATCTGGCCCAAACGGGAGATGCGCTGCCCGATCAGGTCCATCTCCTGCGCCCACTCCTGTTCGTTGGCTTCCTCGGGCAGGTTGTCGAGAATCGTCTTCAGGTCGAAGTTCTGCTCGGACAGCTGCTCCGCCACCGTCTGGCGACGGGTGCTCAGGTCCTGCCACTGCATGCGCTTCTGGTCCATGGTGCTGCGGATTTCCTGGGCCTGGCGCTCGTACTGCCCACGCTGGCCTTCCAGATTGCGCATCTCGTGGTCCACGGTTTCCAGCTCACGGCGGGCTTCGGTGAGCTTGTGTTCTGCCTCCAGGCGCACTGCCAGCTTTTCTTCCAGCTGTTGCTGCAGCTCGGCGCCCGGGTCGTCGCCTTCCCGGGTCTGTTCTTCCAGCAGGGCCTTGCGCTCGGCCATGGCCTGCACCTGCGCTTCCAGGCGAGACAGGTTCTGGCGCAGGGAATCGGCCTGGGTCTTGGCCCCCTGCACTTCCATAGCGACCTGGTGGGATTGATCCCGGTCATGACGGGCTTTCTGGCGGGCCTCGTCGAGCTTCAGACGCAGCTCGTCACGGCGTGACAACAGCGCTTCGCGCTGGCCACTGTCCGCCTCCATGGCGTCCAGCGCTTCCGCCAGCACCGCCCGGCCCTCTTTCATCTGTTCCTGTTCCTGCTCGAGCTGCTCGTTGGCTTCGTCCATTTCCTTGCCAAGGCGCTCGCGGCGCATGGTGATCTGCTCCAAACGCACCTGACGGGCACTGACCTGGGCATTGATCTCGCCCAGATCGCGGTTCAGGCGCGCCGCCTGGCGCTGAACGTCCTCACGCTCTTCCTCCAGCTCACCGATTTGCTCACGAGTGCTTTCCAGCTGCTCCTTGAGCTCATCCACGGTGACCTGCAGGGTTTCAATCTCGTCTTCCAGGCTTTCCAGTTCGCGGCGCCGCTCCAGAATGCCTGCTTCCTGGTCTTCCTCTTTGGCCACTTTCAGCCAGTCCGGCCCGAGCCAGATACCGTCACGGGTCACCACCGACTCGTGCGCCGCCAGCTGCCCGCGCAGGGTCAGGGCTGCATCCAGGTTATCGGCCACATACACCCCGGCCAGCAGCCCTTCCGGGACCTGACCGTCAACCTTGTCACGGAGCAAGTCGCCCGCACTGCCCTCGCCTTTGACACCGGCTGGGCTCACCAACGCAAGACGACCATGATCCAGGTCGCCCAGCCAATCGCTGACCTGATCCAGCCCGCTGACCGCCACGGCCTGCAGGGCGTCGCCAAGCACCGCTTCGAGGGCCTTCTCCCAGCCTTCCGCCACCTGGACCTGATCTGCCAACCGCGGCTCGGCGTCGAGCTCGTGGCGATTGAGCCAGTCACTGACCGCTCCGTCATCGCCCATGGCCGCTTTCTGCAAGGCTTCCAGCGAGGTGCGACGGCCTTTCAGCGCCTGCAGCTTCTCGCGGGCCTCTTCCAGCTGGCGGCCCCGATCGCCGTTTTCGCGGCGCATCTGGTTAATCTCTTCCTGCAGGCTCTCACTGCGCAGCTCGCTTTCCTCGGTCTGGGCACGGAACTGCTCCACCTGCTCTTCCAGCTGACGCATTTCCTGCGCCAGCGGGCCGGCGTCCAGAGACTCCTGCTCTTTCTTGAGCCGCTCAATGCGGTCCTGCAGGCGCTCCTGGGATTTCTCCAGATGCTGGATGCGGGACTGTTCTACCTCGGCCTGCCGGCGCGATTCGCCAGATTTGCCGTTGAATTCTTCCCATGCCTGCTGCCAGTTCTGCATGGCCTCTTCGGCCAGCGCCAGCGCCTCACTGGAGACCTCCTGCTGCTCGCTGATCATTTCCAGCTCGGGCTCACGCTCGGCCAGAATGGCATCCAGCTCGGCCACTTTTTCCGTGTCCATCGTCAGGTGCTCGTCGGACTCCCGGAAGCTGGCATTGATCTGATCCAGCTCTTCATAGAGCTGCTGCTTGCGCTCGCGCTGGTTCTGGATGTTCTGCTCCAGCCGCGCCACCTCGGCACCCAGGGCGTAGAAGTGCTGCTGCACTTCGTTAAACCGCTCCTGCACCTCGTGGTGCTGCTCTCGGAGCCGCTCCACCTCGGCATCCACATGGCGCTGCTCCGCCACCTTGGCTTCGATGGAGACGTCCAGCTCGCCAATCACATGGTCGAGTTGCTGCACCTGGGTATCCAGGCCTTTCCAGCGCAATGCCTTGAGCTGAGCGCCCTTGAGACGCTCTTCTTCCTTGTATTGCTTGTACTTTTCCGCCGCACTGGCCTGACGGCTCAAGCGCTCCAGCTGGCGCTCCAGTTCTTCGCGGATGTCGGTCAGGCGCTCCAGGTTCTCGCGAGTACGGCGGATGCGGTTTTCCGTCTCACGACGACGCGCCTTGTACTTGGAGATCCCGGCGGCTTCTTCGATGTAAACCCGCAGCTCTTCCGGTTTCGCCTCGATCAGGCGGGAAATCATGCCCTGCTCGATAATCGCGTAACTGCGCGGCCCCAGGCCCGTACCCAAGAAGATATCGGCAATGTCCTTGCGACGGCATTTGGTGCCATTCAGGAAATAATTGGATTGGCCATCCCGGGTCACCTGGCGCTTGACGGAAATCTCGTTGAACTTGCCGTATTCACCGGTGACGGTGGCATCGGAGTTATCGAAGATCAGCTCGATAGAGGCCTGGGCCACCGGTTTGCGGGCGTTGGAGCCGTTGAAAATCACGTCGGCCATGGACTCGCCGCGCAAGTGCTTGGCGGAGGATTCCCCCATCACCCAGCGAACCGCATCAATGATATTGGACTTCCCACACCCGTTGGGCCCCACCACAGCGGTGAGATTTTCCGGGAAATTGGTGGTGGTAGGGTCCACAAAGGACTTGAACCCGGCCAGTTTTATGGATTTCAGTCGCATAGTGTCTGCTTAACTCGGGCCAGCAGGCCAAATAATGGGCGAAAATCTGTGTTTCGCCGCCCCCTTAAGCCGTAACGGCGCACCGTGGGCATTAAAAGGACTAAGTCTAGCGACAACCGGCAGTGAATTCATCAGGCGAGATACCGATAAAGGCCGCTACACGCCTTACTCAGCACACTGCATGCCCAAGGTGGGTCAGCTTTTACCGAATTTGATGATTGAGCAGCGGCAATTCCACCGAAAGCCTGCCCCCCCAATCGCGGTCGAACGACCGCTCCCACAGAAAAGGATGGAGCCTTTCCTTGTAGCTTGTAGCTTGAGGCTTGCAGCCGCTCTCCCCCACCCTGTGCAGCAGGGGGCGCGACAGGTACCATTTCCACAACCTGTCTTTTTCCTCGCAGCTGACAGCTCATCGCTCGCAGCTGCTCTTACCCAAGGATTGCCTGTGTCCCAGATTGCCGACGCTATCAGCTACCTCAAACGCAGCCTGCAGCTGGCCCGCACCCGGGAACTGCGGCCGTATGTCATTGTGCCGCTGATTTTCAACATCCTGGTGTTCGGTGGCCTGTATTGGGCCAGCGGCAGCTGGATTGCCGGCTGGATCACCGCCAGCACCGCCGACTGGGCCCTCACCGGCACCTGGAGCTTCCTGAACGGTGCCATCGACTTCATCCTCGATGCCGCCATCATCCTGGTGTGGATCCTGTTATTGGCGCTGTTCGCCAGCATCTTCTCTATCGGCGTGCAGCTGATCGCGGCACCGTTCATGGGGTTCCTGGCAGAAAAAGTGGATTTCCAGGTGACCGGGCACCCCATGCCGGAAGAATCCATCCCCGCCATGATCGTGCGGACCTTCAAGCGCGAACTGCGCAAAACCTGGTACTGGCTGTGGCGTGCCCTGCTGGTCCTGCTGGTGGTCGGGGTCATTTACTTCATCCCGGTCATCAATGTGTTCGCCTCCGCCATCTGGTTCCTGTGGTCCGGCTGGCTGCTGGGCATGCAGTACATCGATTTCGGCGCCGATAACCGCCAGGTCCCCTTCGAGGTAATGCTCGAGCGACTGAAAACCCGACGCTGGCTGGTACTCACCTTCGGCGCCGTGGTCATGGCGCTTACCATGATCCCGCTGGTTAACCTGTTCATCATGCCGGTGGCGGTAATTGCGGGGACGCTGATTTGGGTGGAGCAGCTGAGTGAACAAGGAACAGTTAACAGTTAACAGCGGCGCGAGCCGCGTTTGTTTTTGTCTTCAAGCAATGAGGCCGCACCCAACCCATGGGCGCGGCCTCATGGTTCCAGGAACCTAAAAGGCTTAACGCGCACTGTTCACTGTTAACTATTCACTGTTAACTGCTTTCTAGCGCATAAAACCCAACTCACGCAGCTGATGAATCTGATCCCTTGTCGCCGCCGCATCTTCGAATTCCAGGTTCTTGGCGTGCGCCATCATCTTCGCTTCCAGCTTTTCGATTTCCTTGGCCAGCTGAGCGGGTGACATGGACTCGTAGGGTGAGGTTGGCTCGGCCACTTTCTTCTGCGGGCCCTTGCCCGCCTTGCGGTCAAACTGGCTGCCGCCACTGTCGTCCATGATGTCACGGACTTTCTTGTTGAGCGCCTGCGGGGTGATGCCATGCGCCTTGTTGAAGGCTTCCTGCTTCTCCCGGCGACGGTTGGTTTCGTCGATGGCCCGCTCCATGGAGCCGGTCATCTTGTCGGCATAAAGAATGGCGCGACCCTTCACATTCCGCGCAGCACGGCCAATCGTCTGGATCAGCGAGCGTTCCGCCCGCAGGAAACCTTCCTTGTCGGCATCCAGAATCGCCACCAGCGCAACTTCCGGCATATCCAGACCTTCTCGCAACAGGTTGATCCCCACCAACACGTCGAACTTGCCCAGCCGCAGGTCACGGATGATTTCTACCCGCTCCACGGTATCAATGTCGGAGTGCAGATAACGCACACTGATCCCATGCTCGCCCAGATACTCGGTCAGGTCTTCTGCCATGCGCTTGGTGAGCGTGGTCACCAGCACCCGCTCGCCCTTCTCGATGGCCTCTTTGGCCTCCCCCAGCAAATCGTCCACCTGGGTGGTAGCCGGGCGAATCTCGATTTGTGGGTCCACCAGGCCGGTGGGGCGCACCACCTGTTCCACCACCTGGCCCGCGTACTTCTCCTCATAGGGGCCGGGGGTCGCCGACACAAACACCATCTGGGGTGCCAGCTGCTCCCACTCCTCGAATTTCAACGGACGGTTATCCATGGCGGAAGGCAGCCGGAAGCCGAAGTTGACCAGCGTTTCCTTTCGGGAGCGGTCACCTTTATACATGGCTCCCAACTGCGGGATGGTCACATGGGACTCGTCCGCAATCAGCAACGCATTCTCGGGCAGATAATCGAACAGGGTCGGCGGCGCTTCGCCAGGGGCGCGACCGGAAAACAAGCGGGAATAGTTTTCCACCCCGTTGCAGTAACCCAGCTCCTGCAGCATTTCGATATCGAACCGGGTGCGCTGCTCCAGTCGCTGGGCTTCCACCAGCTTGTTTTGCTCTTTCAATTCCTTGAGCCGCTCATCCAGCTCTTCCTTGATCATGTCCACCGCTTTCAACACCACCTCCCGTGGGGTGACGTAGTGGCTCTTGGGGTACACCGTGATGCGACTGACCCGCTTGATCACCTCGCCGGTGAGCGGATCGAAAATGCTGATGGACTCCACCTCATCGTCGAACAACTCAATGCGCACCGCTTCCTTTTCTTCTTCCGCCGGAAAGATATCGATCACATCGCCGCGCACTCGATACGTGGCCCGGCGAAAATCCATTTCGTTACGGGTGTACTGCAGCTCCGCCAGACGACGCAGCAGATCACGCTGATCGATGCTGTCGCCACGCACCAGGTGCAATACCATCGCGTGGTAACTGGCCGGATCACCCAGACCATAAATGGCCGATACGGTGGCCACGATGATAGTGTCCTGTCGCTCCAGAATCGCCTTGGTGGCCGACAGTCGCATTTGCTCAATCTGCTCGTTCACCGACGCATCTTTCTCGATAAAGGTATCGGAGCTCGGCACATAGGCTTCCGGCTGGTAGTAATCGTAGTACGAGACGAAATACTCCACTGCGTTTTCCGGGAAGAACTCCTTGAACTCCCCGTACAACTGCGCCGCCAGCGTCTTGTTGGGTGCCATGATGATCGTCGGACGCCCGGTCTGCTGGATCACATTGGCCATGGTGAACGTCTTGCCCGACCCGGTTACCCCCAGCAGGGTCTGATGCCCCAAACCATCGTTGATCCCCTCGATCAGCTGGGCAATCGCAGTGGGCTGATCGCCCGCAGGCTGGTAATCGGAATGGAGCTTGAACAGGCTTTCAGACATGAGGGCTTCCTGATGGCCGCCACCCAAAGGGCAGCAAAATCACAGTGGCAAAATCGGCACCTAGTGTAGCAGAGCTGGCATGGCAAAGGCGTGATGACAGCAACCCCTCTGTGGGGGCGGCGGCACCTCGATGATTCTGATGAGCCAGTCAATCACGCTCGAACGACCGCCCCCACAGAAAACACCTCCTGCCCGACGTGGGAGCGGTCGTTCGACCGCGAAGCCTCCCCGCCTCCACAGGAAATACGGGACATTAGCTACCAAGTCCGGTAAAATGCACGCCCCTTTCTACGTCCGACGCTGCGTCAAAAGCGCCGCCGAGCGACTACTCAGACGAACGAGGAGTGCATGTCCGATATCAGCCTTTCCGACCGCGTACAACGCATCAAGCCCTCTCCCACCCTGGCCATCACCGCAAAAGCCGGTGAGCTGCGCGCTCAGGGCAAAGACATTATTGGGCTGGGTGCCGGTGAGCCGGATTTCGATACCCCGGAACATATCAAGCAAGCCGCTATTGAAGCGATTAACGCCGGCAAGACCAAATACACCCCGGTCGACGGCACTCCCGGTCTGAAAAAAGCCATTATCGACAAGTACAAGCGCGATAACGGCCTGGACTATGAAGCCAACCAGATTCTGGTCTCCAGCGGTGGCAAGCAGTCCTTCTTCAACATGGCTCTGGCCCTGCTGAACGACGGCGACGAAGCCATCATCCCCGCCCCTTACTGGGTCAGCTACCCGGACATGGTGCTGGTCGCTGGCGGCGTACCGAAGATCATCGAAACCGACGTAAACAGTCGCTTCAAGATCACCCCGGAGCAACTGGAAGCTGCGATCACCCCGAAAACCCGCCTGTTCGTGATCAACAGCCCGTCCAACCCCTCCGGCATGGCCTATTCCATCGAAGAGCTGGCCGCCCTGGGTGAAGTGCTGAAGAAACACCCGGACATCATCGTCGCCACCGACGACATGTACGAGCACATCCTGTGGACCGGCAAGCCGTTCGTGAACATCGTCAATGCCACCCCGGAGCTGTACGACCGCACCGTAGTCATGAATGGGGTCTCCAAGGCCTACTCCATGACCGGCTGGCGCATCGGCTATGCCGCTGGCCCGCAGAAACTGATCGCGGCCATGAAGAAAGTGCAGTCCCAGTCCACCTCCAACCCGGCCTCCATCAGCCAGGCCGCCGCAGAAACCGCGCTGGCTGGCGACCAAGGCTGTGTCGACGAGATGGTCAAGGCATTCAAGGAGCGCCATGACTACCTGACCGCAGCGCTGGATGCCCTGCCCGGCGTGAAATGCGCCCAGGGCGACGGCACCTTCTATGCGTTCCCGGACTTCTCTGAGGCAATCGCCAACATGGACGGCATCGAAACCGATACCGATCTGGCCGCCCTGCTGCTGGAGACCGCAGAAGTGGCACTGGTACCCGGTTCCGCCTTCGGCGCCCCCGGCTGCATGCGCCTGTCTTTTGCCGTGGGCATGGACACCCTGAAGGAAGCCATCAGCCGAATTGAGAAGGCACTGGCTAAATAAGCAACAAACGCACCCCCGGGGTGTTGACGACCCCGGGGCGCGTCACTAATATACGCGCCTCAAGACATTCCGCCTTAGCTCAGTTGGTAGAGCAAATGACTGTTAATCATTGGGTCGCTGGTTCGAGCCCAGCAGGCGGAGCCAAACAAAAAGGGCCTACCCATCGGGTAGGCCCTTTTTCTTTGCCCAATGATTGGTTGCCCTTCGGGCAACGGTTAATCATTGGCAAACCCTTCGGCTTTGCCTAGTTCGAGCCCAGCAGGCGGAGCCAAACAGAAAGGGCCTACCCATCGGGTAGGCCCTTTTTCTTTGCCCAATGATTGGTTGCCCTTCGGGCAACGGTTAATCATTGGCAACCCCTTCGGCTTTGCCTGGTTCGCGCTCAGCAGGCGGAGCCAAATAGAAACGGATATCCCCCTTCCATTAACCCAAAGCACCAAAACCGCTGTAGGAGCCATGCTTGCATGGCGATCCCGAGCCCAAGCGAGGGGAGAAATCCCCCTCTATTTCCTCACCACACCAACCTACACGTGCCAAGGAAGGACAGTTATTCAATGCTATCTTTGTTGACCACCAAGCGCGGCAACTCACGGGTACCCAACCCTTCAGGCTTCTCAACACCGGCACCACCGGGCTCATACCCCTTCACATACTGCCGTAGCAACCCTTTCAGACGCGCCCCGTCCGCCACATCCAGGCACTCACGGAACGACTCGATGGCACGTAGCACCTCGGCCCAGGAAAGCTTTTCTTCGAATGCCTGCAAGATCATTTCATGCTCAGTGCCGACACTGGACTCACCAATGAGCAACTCTTCGTAGAGCTTTTCGCCCGGACGCAACCCCGTAAAACGTATCTCAATCTCTCCTGATGGATTATCCACATCGCGAACCGAATACCCCATCAGATGCACCATAGTAGTGGCGAGATCAACAATTTTCACCGGATCGCCCATATCCAGCACAAACACCTCGCCGCCTTTCGCCATGGCTCCCGCCTGAATCACCAACTGAGACGCCTCCGGAATCGTCATAAAATAACGAATCACATCAGGGTGCGTGACTGTCACGGGACCACCGTCACGAATCTGCTCACGAAACAACGGCACAACCGACCCGGAAGAACCGAGCACATTGCCGAAACGCACCATGGTGAAAATGGTGTCGGAACCCCGCTCGGCCATGGCCTGCAACACTTGCTCGGCGAAGCGCTTGGTGGCCCCCATAACATTTGTCGGGCGAACGGCTTTATCGGTTGAGACCAGAATGAAATGACGCACACCTGCAGCCTCTGCGCCGAGGGCGGCTTCAAGGGTACCGATAATGTTGTTTCTCACCCCAGCGGCAGGATTCGCCTCAACGATCGGCACATGCTTGTAGGCTGCAGCATGATAAACGGTCTGAACCGCATAGCGCCGGCAGACTCGCTCGACGTGCCCCTTGTTCACGACAGAGCCCAGCATGGCCTCGATCTCGACGGAAATCCCGGCGCCCTCAAGGTAATCCCTGAGTTCACGCTCTACCGCGTAGAGGCTGAATTCACTTTGCTCAAAAAGAATCAGGCGAGAAGGTTCCAACCTGAGGATCTGGCGACACAGTTCAGAGCCAATAGAGCCCCCCGCGCCGGTGACCAGAACCGCCTTACCGGTAATACAGCCATGCAGCAAATCCTGACGAGGAGGAACTGCATCACGCCCCAACAGATCCTCGATCGCCACATCCCGAACCTCTTCGATTCGGGCCTTACCACTGGCAATGTCAGTAAAGGCCGGGACAGTCTGCACCCGTAAATTAAGGGTTTCCAGCCAACGAACGATTGCCATTCGACTGGTTCGAGTCAATGACGGCACCGCCAGAAGAACGGCACTCACATTGCCTCGGCGCGCCATTTTCTCAAGCTTCTCACGCCCAACAACCGGCACCCCAGCCATCAGTGTGCCGTGCTTGCCAGCCGCATCATCAACGATCAGAGAAGGGAAGAATTCAGCACTTGACTGTAGTGCTGCCACCAACTGCGCGCCAGCCGAACCTGCACCAAAAACAGCAACCGGCTGACGATCGAAAACACCACCGAGCACGTGTACAAGAAAGCGGCGCAAGACAAAACGACAGCCGCCAAGGTACAGCAAGGACAGCGCTCCCCAGATCAGGAACACCGACCGCGGCACCCAGGTCGCAGGCACCATGTAAGAGGCCGCAGCCAGCAATACCACCGCCGCACTGACCCCGGCAAACATACTCCAGGCGACCTCCGCCCCTACATACCGGATCATCGAACGATAAAACCCGGCAATGTAGAGCGCAGGGACAAGAATGGCAGGAGCGGCCAGAAACAGCCACGGATCCTGAATATTGGGTTGCAACTCACTCAAGCGCAGGGCAAACGCCACCCATATCAACAACGGCGCCACAAGCGCATCTGCGATCATCATGACCAAACGCTTGAGGGTGCGAGGCAACAGCGTTAAACGGTAGACAGAAAAATAAAGCACTTTACTGGTCATAGGATTCCTTCCCCTGCCAGAACAGACCACTCACACACGACGGACAGCAACATCAAGGTGGCTACTTCCCTTCTTCTTTGACTCGATCACCGGCACCTTTGCCCGTGACCGTCATGACAATCAATTTGAAATACAGTCCCAGTGTAAGCTGGTCCAGCATGACCCTATCCGTTTTCGCCAACAATTCCGGGGTGGACATATCGATTTCATTCACCTGGGCAAGCCCCGTAATACCAGGCCGCCAGGCAAAAACATCACGGCGCTCCCGCTCATCGATCAAAACCGTCTGGTTGAACAGGCAAGGTCGAGGCCCCACCAGGCTCATCTCTCCCTTGAGAACATTCCACAGCTGGGGCAACTCGTCCAGCTTTGAACGACGGAGAAAACGACCAAAGGGCGTGATGTCATCAGCACTGGCCAGGTGGGTAGCAACAGAGCGGGTGCTCACCTTCATTGTGCGAAATTTCACCAACCTGAAAGGACGCTGATGACGACCAACCCGCTCCTGCACAAACAAGGGGGACCCGGTATCAAATAGCCCGACCAGAAACAAAATCAGCATAACCGGGAAGCCCGCAAGCAACCCAAACAAGGCAAGCACGAAATCAATGGAGCGCATCAGCATACTGCTTTCCTGCCTGTTCGAGCTGTTGACGTGTATCAGAGACCGGGGCCCAGTGCAGCAGCTCAGCAGCCCTGCGTAACTCAACGCTGCAATCCCCGTATAGCTGGGTAAACATCCCTCGTTTACCTACCATCGTTAGCGCTAGCTTCATCAACACCGGGGGCACAGGCAAGAGACCTGGCGACCGGCCCATTCCTCGCCGCAAGGATGAGATGACCTCCGCTGTCGAGAGTGCAGGCTCATCCGCAATCAAAAAGGTCTGCCCAGCAGCTGCAGGTGTAGAGCAACAGGTAGCGAGAAAGCACACCAGGGTATCGACTGACACCATGGAACGCTGATTGCGACAGCAGCCAAAAGGCAAAGGCAGTCGGGAATTCGCCAAGGCCAGAAGCTTGCGAAAGTTGCCGCGAGCAGCAGCGCCATACACCAGGGGCGGTCGAACAATCACCAGATCGGCCCCCTCTACATCGGCGAAAAGTGCCATAAGCTGCTGTTCCGCCTCCAGCTTTGAAGCAGCATAGGCCGTAGCCGGATCAAGAGGTGAAGATTCAGTAATCGCGGCCTGTGGGGACGCCCCATGAACAGCCATGGAGCTGACAAATACAAACCGGGAAACCCCAGCCTTAATCGCCTGCCTGGCCAAGGCAACCGCAGGCGTCACATTGACCTGCCGATAAGCCTCCAGAGACTCACTTGCACCCTGATCTGCCATCCCGGCCAAATGAACAACACAGTCAACCGCCTGAAGGGCCCCATCTGACAGCGAAGTGCTCACGAGATCTAGCGGATAAAAGGCAATATCCTCGGGAAAATCGGGAGGCACTGTTCTGGCCGTCGCCGAAACCTGCCAACCGAGGTCATGAAAATGCAGGGAAAGAGCATGACCGACAAAGCCGGATGCCCCCGTCACAAACACCTTCATCACACTGCTCCAGCAGTGGATTTACCTGACAACAGCCCATCGAAATAGGTGATGGTCTTGCGTAACCCATCATCAAGCTCAATCAGGGGCTCCCAGCCAAGCAGCTCCTCTGCAAGCCGGATATCAGGCTGGCGCTGACGCGGGTCATCCTGCGGGAGAGGCTTGAACACCAAACGGGAAGAGGACCCCGTGAGCGCTATCACACGCTCGGCGAGTTGTCTGACGGTAAATTCCCCGGGATTCCCCAGATTGACAGGACCCGTAACGCTAACATCGCTGTTCATCAAACGGACAAACCCATCGACAAGGTCATCGACATAGCAAAAACTGCGTGTCTGTAGGCCTTCGCCGTAAATGGTAATATCGTCCCCTCTCAGCGCCTGGACAATGAAGTTACTGACCACCCGGCCATCTTCCGGGTTCATCCTCGGCCCATAGGTATTGAAAATTCTTGCCACCTTGATGGAAACATCGTGACGACGGTGATAGTCAAAGAACAGCGTTTCAGCGCAGCGCTTGCCTTCATCATAACAAGAGCGAATACCGATCGGATTCACCTTACCCCAATAGCTTTCTGGCTGGGGATGGACCTCAGGGTCACCGTAGACTTCACTGGTTGAAGCCTGAAACACCCTTGCACCCAAACGCTTTGCCAAACCCAACATATTCATGGCGCCAAGCACGCTCGTCTTCATGGTATGAACAGGGTCATGCTGATAGTGAACCGGTGAGGCAGGGCAGGCCAGGTTATAAATCTGATCAACCTCAACAATCAGCGGCAGTGTCACATCATGACGTAGCAGCTCGAAAGCGGGAGCCCCGACAAGATGCTGAACATTACTTTTGGAACCGGTAAAGAAGTTGTCGACACAAAGGACCTCATGACCATCCTGGAGCAGGCGGTCACACAAATGTGACCCCAGAAAGCCGGCCCCTCCAGTTACCAAAACACGCATATAATAAATCCCTTGTAAAACATAGCACCGCCAGGCATTACCTGATCAGCAGTGGCAGAAGCACTCATTGTACCGGCCATGCCATGAATGCAGCTAGAGGCTGTTCACAACACAGGGGGAACAGAACAACCACTCAAAACACTGAATTCGGGCCAGCAAAGATCATCAAAACCGACCTGACCATACACAAAAGGAAATGGTTATCATTACAAAAATGGCCGCATTTCCAGCGACCATTTCTCTCAACGAATCGAGAATGCAAATCAGAGCTCTTTCTTGATCAGTCTGACATACAAAGCACCAACCACATGTCCCACCGTCATGATTAACGCCGAAAAGATACTTCGGCCGGGGTATTCCCTGTGCACCATAAATACCTTTTTGGCCATTTCAACTTTGGAGCCAGATATCTGCCCTTCCACTTTCCTGTAGTGCAGCAAAGGAATGTTCAGCTTAATCGCGACATGACCTGCCTGCAGAATTCTTAGCCAGCAGTGGTAGTCTTCGACCGCGCGATATTCACGTTGCTCATTGAATGGAAACTGAAGCAATACGGCTCGAGACACTATCACGCTCGATGTCGGTATCCGTGTACGAATAGACTGCTGGAAGAACTTTACCGACTGCAAACGCAAATCGCTGACAGCACAGAACTCGATTTCACTCTCTTTTACAAAGTCTCGCATTCTGGAGCAGGCAAAGTCTCCGCCCTGCTCCTGAAGTACCTGAACCTGAAGACGCAATTTCTCCGGGTGCCAGATATCATCCGAATCCAGAAACGCTACATACTGACCGCGAGCAAGTCGAACCCCTTCATTTCTTGGCCCTGCCGGGCCACCGAAGTTACTGGGCAATGTGATCAACTTGATTCGACTATCCTTATCAGCCCACGCCTGGACAACCTCTCGGGTACTGTCTTTGGAGCAATCGTCAACGACCAATAATTCCCAATCCCCAAAGCTCTGCGAAATCACAGATTCAAGGGTCGGCCCGATCAGCTCAGCGGCATTAAACGCTGGCATCACCACGCTTACCAAGGGTGTCTTTTCACTCATGGCTATCTGTCACCTCGTGAGAAAAGTGAACGCACACCATCAACCCATCCAAAGCCGGTACGACGACCAATTTCCATTGGCTCAAGAGAACGAACGGAAGGCACATAATCCGCAAGTTCTGACCATTGCTTATTAACAAGCAGATCAAGGGTTTCATCTTCACCATCAGGGTTTGTGGCACAACTGGAATCATCCGCCGGGATTTTTCCAGTTTTCAGCATTGAAATGGCTTGCTCTACATCCGCACCCTGAAAATAGCGGTAACGTGTGGTTTCAATGGCTTTTACATAATCGACAAACTGGGGAAAACGATGGGAGCGCACATAAAGGAAGCGAAGCGTTTTTCGGCGCACCTCATTCGGGTCCAGATCAACCAAGCCGTGAGCTTCCATGTCAGCACGGGAGTTAAAGACCTGAACAAAACCCGCGCTGTCGTACGTTGAGGGCCCAAGGCAGACCACCTGCTTGCCGCAGGCCCCTGCCTCAACAGAAGAACTACCGCCATTCATGATCACAGTATCTGCTTGCTGGATAAGATCATATGTACTGGCTTTTTCTTCACTACTGATGAGGTGGATCCCTCTTTCCTTAGCCCATCGCCGATACAGTGACAACGAACGATTGCCCTGAGCCTGGCCAATATTTTCAGCCCAGTTAGGGTGACAGCGCAATACGACTTGCTCAGGGCGAACATTGAATACATCAAAAAAATCATCCAATGCTTTAGTGTTATCTTCCCACCCGGTCATCCACTCATCATGCCCTGCAAATTCATTTTTACTGCTTGGCACGATGAGAAAACGCTTACCGCCACCTGTTACTGGCCAAGGCGCGGGTTCAGGGTTTTTGTTATATAGCCGCCATTCAAGGGAATTTCTTTGTAAAAATCGCTCACCAATAAGCTTTCCAGCGCTACGCGCCTGCTGAGGCAGCAATGGCTGATTATCATACTCCTTGACAAGCTCACGAAGACTCAAAAGAGAAAGACAATTCGCATTGGGAACAAGCTGAATCCCGTCCCCAAACCAGGTTCTCTCATGCGTTAGATAAGGAATCCCGACATTCTCACAAGCGGAAGTAACAGCACGGGTAAGATCCATTCTTCCATTAAAGCAAATCACAGCTTCTAATTGATTATGATCAATCCACTGCCGCGTACTTTCATAGACAGAAGCGGCAGGGCCCTTCAAGGATTCACGAATTGAAACAAGCTCGGGGTCACCCCATTCAGCTTCAGACTCTGTACGAGTTGCCGTGCAAGAGCTGGAAAGCACTATTTTTTCAAGCACCTCATCCGGAAGATCGCTCGCCTGACGCTTAATGGAAGAAACATTATGTCCAGTAAAAGAGCGAACACCGCCAATCATGCATTTACTGCATTCCGTAATTCTTCCTGTTCCCTTGATCTGCCTCGCATAGCAGTTTGATACTGAGGAGTCGCAGGTAAGAAAAAAAACATCATGGCCAGCATTTTCGAAAAGCTTTGACAAATAATAGAGATGCTCTACATGCGGCCGGAATGAGAAAATATTAACGAAACCAACTTTCATGGGTGTCTACTTAACAAGATGAAAAAGAGAATTTAGCTATTAGTTTTACGGTTTCCGACAACCCTAGCCGGCGACCCTACAGCAATAGAGAAATCGGGCAAATCATGAGTCACAACCGCGTTAGCGCCGATAACACATCCGTTGCCTATATGCACCCCAGGGCAAACAACAGCATTAACGCCCAACCAGCAATCATTACCGATCTTTACCTGTCGATGCAATGAAGCAAGACTTCCTCTTTCCTCAACTATCAACCTTTCTTGCTCCCTTATTGGAAGGTCTTTATATTCTCTGAAAGGGTGCGTTCCAGATGATATGAACACGTTCGGAGCTATGATACAGCCAGCGCCCAGGGTCACATCCCCATTAATTGTTGCCCGTCTCTGTACAGAGGTCCCCTCCCCGAGAACAATCATACCTGATGTCTCCATTTCGACATCAGACGAAATCCATACATCAGCATTCAATTTAATCTGCCCCGCCCCAGACAAAATAAACCGGGTCCTAGGGCCAGCTTTAACCCCAGGCATAAACAGGAAGGATGAAATTTTTCCACTTAAAACTGTAGTCGGATGCAAGCGAACTTTTTTCAAAATGAAAACAAAAAAAGCAAGCCACCTCCACAGAAAAAAAGATCTAATGTGATGGGCTTTAATCATCATCCCCTCCTACATCTGATCGACCAGATGAAAACAAACATATATTTAACCAAAGAAAGAATAAGCGCCAAGTACGCGACAGCAACGATAGTATCTCTGCTGGGGAGAAGCCACTGAACCAGAACCCACCATGCCACCACCCCTGCTACAGCGGCGAGGATATTCACCTTTAAAAGCAAACTTTCTTTCCCGACGATCATTAGATAACTAGACCAAAAATCCCCAACACGTAAAATCCCTGCAAGAATAAAATATGGCATCAGGAGAGCAATCTCTTCGTATTCCGGAAACCATTTGGAGACAAGAGCTCCTATCAAATAATGAGCAGGCCATGCAGCCATTATCCCAGCGAGCAGACCACCACCCGCCAAAACGCAAATAAAGCGAAAGGTGACGCTCTCCCCCTTACCGGAATATAACCTCGCAGCATGAGGGTAAACTGATGAATTAATTATCACTTGAACTGATTGCGCTGCCGCCAGTAACACCCAACCAAAGGCGTAAACCGCAAAACTCTCACTCGACAGGACAGAAGCAGCTAACCACCTATCCGCATTGAAAAGAAAAAAACCGACAAACATGACCCCAAGAAATGCCATTGCACTTCGCCAAGGCAGCGCAGCAAGATTGAAAACTGCACTTTTAAACAGCTCCATCCACGGAAAGTTCGCCCTGGCCAGTGAATGGCCAAGGATGTAAAACGAAATCAAAAAGGAAATCACAGCCTCTATAAGCAGCACTGCGACTGCGGATTGGCTGTAAAATGCCACAACACCTGCAGCGGTAAAAACCATTACCGCCCTCGCAAGATTCTGTTTGCTGAACCTGAGCGATTCCACCCTACTTCGGCTTTCTGTAGCCACCAGTAAAAATATTTGTTGTGAAAGGCCGTGAATTAGCGCCAGCAATATCCCGGTAGCTGACAACCCCACTGCGCTGTACCCGATCACAGGAACAATAAAAGTTACCAACAAGCAAATAAACGCAATGACAATGCACTGAAAAAGCAAAACAAAAGCAGATTTTTCATCCCCAGAAAGAAAATCCATAGGCATCTTGCGTTGCAATATGGATTGAAGCCCCATGCAGCCCAACATACAAAATGTGCTGGATATCAACAATCCCAAGCTGTAGGCAGCAAACTCCTCTGCCGCAAACACCCTTGCAACCAGAAGAGGTCTTGCCATCATCAAGAGCATGGCGCCAGCAAGAACAGGGACATACCAGATCTGCGACCGAGCCAGAGAAGCAATTGATAGCTTGAGCGTCTGCATCAAATCAACGTTTTGAGGGTTGCATTTTCTCTATGGTCGTTCATAACGCCATAATCAAACAATGCAAACTGTAACTGCAGAAGCAACCTCGCTTTCTTCACCGGCGTTTGCCCCTTATGAAGACACCAAGTATCTTCCGCAAATCCATCACCAGCCCTACCGGAAATTTCTACGATTCTCTTCTCAGGAAATACCTTACTCACCTCATCATCAGTATAACGACGAAGATTCCAGCGATCGGCAAAATGCCGTACCGGTGGCTTTCCTTGCGAACCAAGCACACAAACATGGGCTCCATCACCTGGTTGCACATCAGTCAAATAAAAGAAAAATTTAAAAAACCGGAAATCATCCACATCCCGATGAAAATAATGAGCATGACGGTTCCTGTCTTCTTCTGAGGCATTGACAGGAAAAGTCCACCAAAGGTTAGCCCCAACAAAGGTCGGCCTTGAACCAAGATAATCGGCAGCGATACTTCTTAATATAGGATCCTGAGAGAGCCGGGCAATTTCAGGACATTCATCAAGAGTATTAAAGTATTGGGCCACAAGGATTTTTTTATTGATTCTCTCTTCTGCGGCCGCTTTTTCAGAAAGGCGAAACCCACAATCCGAACGCCGGTCTGCATAGCAAAGGGCGTGTTCACCATAACTCCGTATGGCATCCACGATGGTGGGCGGCAACCGAAGTCCGAAAGCCACACCATCACTTTTAATGTCAGAAACGACCCGACCCACATCCAAGCCATTGAAAACCGAGGTTTCCTGCTCCGGTTTATCAGCCTTGCCGGGCGAGCTCACCAATAGACTTCTCGCCTTGGCAACCATTAACCGGATTATTGAGAAGCGAGCCAAAACTCGCATCAATGTGTACCGGGGTTTGCTCCCAAGGCTATTCCAAAGATGCCTCATACGGTTTGAACTAATAACACTCATTCTATCCCCGCGATACTTAATCTAGTCCAAATCATCCCACGAGACAGGCACACCATATTCGACATCACGTTTAACTTTGCGGCCCAGCACTTCATTATAAAACTTTGGTGCAATACCGTACCCTGGCCGAACACTACGCACTGAATCCGGAGAAACCGTATCACCTTTCGATAGCGACTCTACAAAATAAAGAGAACGCCTAAACTGAATATTCCCCTTCTCGCTTGACTTGCGCCCATAATCCACTTTGCCCAATGCCGATTTTGCCGTCTTGCTATCACGACATAGCGCTTCAAGGTCAGCAGGCTCAAGAGAGAAACTATCATCAGGTCCGCCCCCGCTACGATCAAGCGTAAAGTGCTTTTCGACAATACTGGCGCCCAAAACAATACTCGCGATAGCTGTGGTGTTATCAAGAGTATGGTCCGATAAACCCGTCACGAGTCCGTACCTATCAATCATGTCCGGGATAGTTCGCAAGTTGTAGTCTTCTGCAGGCGCAGGGTAACCACTTACACAGTGAAGAATCGCGAGCTGTGTGCAGCCGGCCTCTTTTGCTGCATCAATCGCCTCAGCAATCTCGACAGCATCCGCCATACCAGTCGATATGATCATGGGCTTTCCCGTAGCTGCAACGTAACGAATAAGAGGTATGTCAATAGCTTCAAATGAAGCGATCTTATATGCTGGCGCGTTTAAATCCTCCAGCAGGTCCACTGCCGTTGCGTCGAAAGGCGAGCTAAAAATGGTTATCCCCAGTTTTCTCGCATAATCAAACAAGGGTCGGTGCCAATCCCAGGGCGTATGAGCCCATTCGTACAGTTCATACAGAGACTTGCCTCCCCACAAACCGCCCTGGATCTGAAAATCAGGCAGATCTGACTTCAACGTAATAGTGTCCGGCGTATAGGTCTGTATCTTTACCGCATCTGCACCGGACTTAACTGCTTCTTCAATAATTCTGAAAGCCGCATTAATGTCTCCGTTATGGTTAGCCGACATCTCTGCAATGATATACGGATCGCAATCTGGACCAATTTCACGGCCATTAATGACTATCGTCTTCATCATCTGCTTTCTCCAACTTGAGCCTGTATTTTTTTCCCCGAAGCCTAAACGTCGCCGGGTATCTATCAGGATCACACATTCGAATCAAATCAAACTGTTCAGACAGTGATAAAGACGCATCAATCTCACTGTCTTCAGGTGTTCTTCGCCTGTAGTACGAGCCACCCTCAGAGCTTGGCTGCACTGTCGGCTCAATATCTTTATAGTTCTCTACTGCTTCTTCTATCAATTGAATTTCGGCTTTGAAGAGCAGCTCATTGACTTCATACCACAGCGCGTCCGGGCTGACTTGAATACGCTTTTTTAACCAAATTCTCCCGGAATCCACCTTGTCCTCAGCCTCAAGCAAAGACAAAGTCAAATGATTAGCACCTCCGACTAACTCCCATACGTGCGGGCTCCAGCCTCTTCCATGGGGTAGATCACTTGCATGCAAGACCAGAGTATGTCGGTATAAGGAACGGTACTCAGAAGAAATCATTTCCGAACAGGAAACCAGGAAAAGAAAATCCCCTCCGGCTAGCTGATTGCGCGAGTTCAATATCGAAACTGTATGTTTTTTCTCCATTTTCTTGGCCCAGCGCTGCAACCAGGGCATAACGGGGTGAGCTACGTCACTGCAGAGCAAGGTGATATTCATAAGCCCTGTATCTCCAGCATCTTCCTAACAACTCTCTCGCCTCCCCTGCCATCACAGATTCCGGCTGCCCGTCGCCCCATTTCCTCCAGCGATTTCGGGTTCGCGAATAGAGCATTCAGTGATTCTGAGGCTTCTTTAATAGGCTGCTTTATGTCCAGCAACACACCCGCACCAAAGGCCTGTAGCTGTTCGGCAATCTTTCGCTGATTCTCTGCCAGCACGAGAATCGCTGAAGGCAAACCAAGGCAGCACCGCTCCCAGGCAGTACTTCCTGCAGCACCGATAGAAAAATTGGCCAGAGCCATCCTTTCCGCCATGTTTGTGACATTAACGGATACTCTCGCATCAAACCGAAAACTCTTAACAATCTCTTGAATCCTCGCGAGATGCGGCGCGGACGCCCCCATCACAATGTCTAGATAGGTATGATCCTCAAGTGCCGACTTCGAAAGCAGATCCAGCACCCACTCCGTAGCGTTGTCCTGATCCGCCCCTCCCAATGAAACCAGCACGCGCTGTATGCCCATATCCTGATTCTTGTTCGCAAGGCTTTGCGGGCGACGCACCATAAACTCATTTCGTAGCAGCGCATATTCCGGCCCCATTAGGCATACGCAGCCTTCAGGAACAAAGGCTTCATAATTGGCCTTAATTTTTCCCAGATTCTGGTCCAGCAATACATCACAGAAGTATTCCCGATTCGCCAAATCATCAATCACCATTACGTGTCCTACGACGGGGGCCAATCGCTTATGCCAACGATGGTCCAGCGCGTAATGATCGACCACCAGCCAGTCTGCACCATCACAAATCGACAAGGATTGCGATGCATCATGCTCCCAGCTGTCGCCAAGCCAGTCTGCATACTCTCCTTCAGCCTCCCCCCTGTCCACGACGACAGGAAGCACGCAAACATCAAATCCTTTCTCTCGGATCAGGTCTGCCAGGTGGCCCGGGTGCTCTCTACAAATAAAGGTACAATCTGCGCCCTTGCTGCGGAGTATTTCTGCCAATGTCAGACAGCGCATGACATGCCCGCTACCAGCTCTCGTTGATGCATCAGCCCTGAAAAAAACGTTCACCGACCTTTATCCTCTTCCCGGGACAAACGGAAAAGAAGCTCAGCCCGCTCCCAGTCTTCTGGAGTATCAATGTCCTGAACACGATATCGAGGAAGAAGTACCGGTGCAGTTTCTTCTGTAAAAAAAGGAACCTGACCAAGCCAGGCAGCGGCTTTACCCCAGTAAAACTGGCCCGCATCATGATAAGCTTCTTCAAGATCCTGAGAACGGGTTTGAAAATGTTCCGGATTGAACATCGACAGGCGCCCCTGCTCATTCAATCGAAATGCTCGCTGTATCGGAAACCCGTAACTAGTCGACGAAACCGAGTAACTGCACCTTTTCTCTCGAATAATGTTCAGGCCTTTGCGTAGATCTTCGGGCTGAAGAAAAGGCGCCGTTGCATAAATGCAGCAGGCATAGTCGACACAATCGCCCTGCCCCTGTTGCCACTCAACTGCATGCCTGATCACGGGTATTGTTCCGGTGAAATCATCCGCCAGCGTTGATGGCCGCATAAACGGGACCGAAGCGCCATACTCGCGTGCTACGTCGGCAATTTCTGGATCATCTGTAGACACCACAACATCATCGAAACAACCGCTTTCCAGCGCCGCCTCAATCGACCAGGCGATCATCGGTTTACCAAAGAATGGCTTGATATTCTTTCTGGGGATTCGCTTGCTGCCTCCCCGCGCCGGAATAACCGCCAGTTTCATGTTTTCTCCAGCGCTTCGCTTAATGACGAAACGACGAAATCCTGATCCTGCTCGGTGAGCCCGGGATACATAGGCAGACTAATCGCCTCTGCGTAATAGGCCATCGCTTCAGGAAAATCTGCAGCGTCAAAGCCCATGCTTTGGTAATACGGCTGAGTATGAACCGGGATATAGTGCAGGTTGACGCCAACCCCTTTCTCCCGGAGCGAATCGAACACCTGTTGATGTGACGTCCCGGCCACACGAATGACATAGAGATGCAGCCCGGAATAGCTGTCCGGGTGCTGCCACGGTGCTGTCACAGGCAGGCTTTCCAATAACAAATCATACCGTGAGGCCAGGCCATGACGGCGTGACACAAAGTCGTCCAGGCGCGACATCTGGCTAATTCCCAACGCCGCCTGTAATTCGGTCATACGATAATTGAAACCCAAGGCAACCTGCTGGTAATACCATGGCCCATCAGGTTCCCGAGTCATCAGGGCGGGATCACGTGTAATGCCATGGCTACGTAACAATGCCATCTGGTCAGCAAGGGCATTATCATTCGTTAATGCCATCCCGCCTTCGGCAGACGTGACGATTTTCACCGGATGGAAGCTGAAGACAGTGATGTCGCTATAGCGGCCATTGCCAATCGGTTCATCGGCATACTTGCCACCAATGGCATGGGACGCGTCTTCAATCACCCGAAAACCATATTGCTTTGCCAAGCGATCAATCGCTTTCATATCGCAGGGCTGGCCACACAGGTGCACAGCCACAACCACTTTCGGCAACGCCCCTTGCGCCTCAGCCACACGCAGTTTCTCCGCAAGGGCAACAGGGCACAGGTTGTAGGTACGTGGATCGATATCGACAAAGTCCACGCTGGCTCCACAGTAAAGTGCGCAATTGGCAGAGGCCACAAACGTGACAGGAGAAGTCCACAGACGATCTCCCGGGCCCAACTCCAACGCCAGGCAGGCAAGGTGTAATGCGGACGTCGCACTATTGACAGCCACAGCTCTTGCCGCCCCACAATAGTCGGCCACTATGCGTTCGAATTCCGGGACTTTCGGGCCCTGAGTCAGAAAATCGGATTGCAGAACCTCAACCACCGCATCAATGTCGGCCTGGCTGATATCCTGGCGACCATAAGGAATCATCAGATTTTTCCGATTTCACCGAAGTTGGCATCGATCCAGGCCTGTAGCTCAGCATCCGACATCCATTCAGTATTGTTATCACTGGCGTAAACAAAGCCCTCGGGGACCTTTTTGCCATCCTTGATACGCTCAGGACTCGTCGCCCACTCGTTAATGGTCGGCAAAATCTTGAAATGCTCCGGGTACTCATAGGTGTAGTAAGCGTCTTCCTCACTGATCATCTGCTCATGCAGTTTTTCACCAGGGCGGATACCAATCACTTCCTGATCCGCCTCTGGCGCGACAACCCGGGCGAGATCTGTCACTTTCATGGACGGGATCTTCTTCACGTAGATTTCCCCGCCGACCATATCCTCAAACGCATGCCACACCAGCTCCACGCCCTGCTCCAGCGAAATCATGAAGCGGGTCATACGGGGGTCGGTAATAGGCAACACCCCCTTGTCCTTGATAGACATAAAAAACGGGATGACAGAACCCCGAGAGCCCATCACATTTCCGTATCGCACCACAGAGAACTTGGTGTCGTGCCCCCCGGCATACGAGTTTCCAGCGACAAACAACTTGTCAGAGGCCAGTTTGGTCGCCCCATACAGATTGATAGGGCTGCTAGCCTTGTCGGTAGACAGCGCCACCACGCCTTTTACCCCCTTGTCGATACAGGCATCAATCAGGTTCATTGCCCCATTGATATTGGTTTTTACACACTCAAAGGGGTTGTACTCAGCGGTAGGGACAATCTTGGTTGCAGCAGCATGAACCACATAGTCGACCCCATCCAGGGCACGGTAGAGACGCTCTCGATCACGAACATCTCCTATAAAGAAACGCAGCCGGTCATCGCCGCTATACAGCTTGGCCATTTCCCACTGCTTCATCTCATCACGGGAAAAGACAATAATCTTCTTCGGGTTGTATTTTTCCAGCGTCATGGGGATGAACTTATGCCCGAATGAGCCCGTACCGCCCGTCACAAGGATTGTCTTGTCTTGGAACATTCAAATGACCTTTCAACGTTTCAGAATTCTCGACACCAGGAGACTGTCCATCCCGGAAAGCCCCTAAGTACACCAGCCGCAAAACCTAAATGAATCTCATTTATTATTCTGGGCAGACAAACCAACATCATACCTATCCCTGACCTCAGCCTCTATCTACCGTAGGCACTTAGCCCTGCTTCACATCCGGGACTGGCGCCCGTTCAAGGATTGGTGACTTCACGGTTTACCTCCCGATCCCTGCGCATCATAAGCAGCAGCACAATGATACAGATCCAGAAAGAGTGGAATATATGGATTCTTATAACAGAGAGGAATAGAAAAATCGGCAGCAAGCCCACCAGATAATAGGGCCTGACGGCCAGAGAGCGTAGCCAGTCTGCGCCTCCCCGGATCACAGGAACCAGCATAGGGAGAAACACCAAAAGCCCGAAGTTCCAAAGAAAGGAGACCAGCGCGCTATCAAAGGGTTTGAATGCTGGCGCCCCCCACAGAACAAAACCTGGCTGAAAAGAAGAGTAGAGCGCTTCCGCCTGCTCCGCCCTCACCGATATCGACAATGTGTCAAGCCGGTTGCTGCCTGCCTCCGCTCCCGTAAAAGGCAAGGCCGAATACAGGTTCATCACCATGTCCACACAGAAGATATACAGGCGCTCAAACCGCAGCGGCATGAACAAGGATGCGATAACAAACCCCAGAATCAGCAAGAGCGCATTCCCTCTCTGCTTTCCCGAAAGCAAGGATAGCGCAAGGGCGACCCCCATTTGCGCCACCAGCACAATCAACCCAGCGAAGGAGTCAGTCAGGTAAATCATCCAGGGGCAAAATAGAACCAGGCAGCGATAAACCGATTTTTCTTGAAAGAGAAGAAAGGAGCAAAAGCAAATAAAGAAAGCCAGAGCGGTCGGGTTAGCCAGAGTGCCAAATGCCTGCTCTCCCCATTGATCGCTTTGCGCATTTATCGAGACAATGGGTATCTGAACGAGCAGCACGACATAAAAAGCCTTGCTCAAAGAGGAAAGAGAAATCTTCGTATCATAAAAAAGGATAAAGAACCCAGCCATCAGCAAGAGCGTCTTGATTGACAGCAAAAAGCTGAGATCCGTCGCCAGCAGGGATTTGACCACCGCAACGCCGACCAGCAAGCACAGAGAGATCAACAAACAGCGGTGACGAACAAACAGGCGTCGCTTATCTTCCGTCTGAACATACGCCACCGCCAACAGCAGCCAAAGAAACGCCTCTTTGATATAACTGAACAGGTGAGAGCCCTGCAGCTCTCCATTCTCTATGCCTACCAGGTAGAAATAACCCGCATAAAAGAGACAAAGGAACACAAAGGCATAAAAAAGAGTGCCTTCGCTAATTTTGCCCATACGGTGGGTTGCTGGCATGGTGCAACTGTCTTCCATTTTCATATTTACCAAGCTTTGCACTAGCGTCCGTATACGTTATTAACCCTCAGGCATACGAGACACCTGATCGTAATAAAACTCACCCAGGCAATACGTAAAAGCTTGATAATTGTCAGTCCATGACAAGCCCGCCAGCCACTCAAGTCAGCCAGCGGGGTATCCCGGTGAAACATATTTAGCCGCGGAACCCGTTAGGATTGGCCTCCTGCCAACGCCAGTGGTCACGGCACATATCCACAATGCCCCGCTCCGCCTTCCAGCCAAGTACCTGCTCCGCATGGGCGGGATCTGCGTAGCACTGGGCAACATCACCGGGACGACGCGCTACAATCTCATACGGCACCTCTCGCCCGGACGCCTTAGCAAAAGATTGCACCATTTCCAGCACGCTATACCCTCGACCGGTCCCCAGATTTACCGTCAGAAGCCCGCCCTTATCCTTCAGCGCCCGCAAGGCTGCCAGGTGGCCTTGGGCCAGATCCATGACATGGATGTAATCCCTCACCCCGGTTCCATCGGGGGTGGAATAATCACCGCCAAACACACTCAACTTTTCACGCTTTCCGACAGCCACCTGGGCAATGTAAGGCATCAGGTTATTGGGGATCCCAGACGGATCTTCCCCAATTTGGCCGCTTTCATGGGCGCCCACCGGGTTGAAATAACGCAACAACGCGATATCCCAGCTGTCATCAGACACGTAGAGGTCCCGCAGCATATCTTCAATGTGCAGCTTGGACGCCCCATAGGGGTTGGTCGTGCTCAAGGGAAAGTCTTCATTAATCGGAACACTGGCCGGGTCGCCATACACCGTGGCCGACGAGCTGAACACCAGCCGCTTTACCCCTGCTCGGGCCATCGCCTCCAGCAACCGGATCGTGCCCACTACATTACAATCGTAATATCGCAGCGGCTCAGCCACAGACTCGCCGACGGCCTTCAGCCCGGCAAAATGCACCACCCCGGAAACCGAAAACTCGGCAAATAGTGCATCCAGACAGGCAGCATCACGGATATCCCCTTCACGAAAGGTCACTGCCTTGCCTGTCAACTGCTCCACCCGGCGCAAACTCTCCGGGCTGCTGTTGGACAGGTTATCCAGCACCACCACTTTATGGCCGGCCTCCAGCAACAACAACACGGTGTGGGAACCGATATAGCCAGCCCCTCCAGTCACCAGAATGGTTTCCATGCTTACTCTCCTTGTTTACAGTCCATCATCCAGACTCAGCTTTCAGGCCTGTACCGATTCAATGGCCTTCTGAACATTAGCCTCGAACAAAGACCGGATGCGGCTCAACGCCTCTTCGTTTTGTGCTTCGTACCGTAGCACCAGTTTTGGCGAGGTGTTTGATGCGCGGCACAGCCCCCAGCCATCGGCATAATCCATACGAATGCCATCGATAGCGCAGCGGGTCCCCTCACCGAAATCCGATTGGGTTTGCAGGAACTCGACAATACTGAACTTGTTATCGTCAGTAACCTCAATGTTGATTTCCGGGGTCGTGCACAGCGCCGGGTAACGCCCAAACAACACATCCGCATCCGTTTCGGCACGGCTGATAATGCCCAGAATCCGGGCCGCCGCCACCAGCGCATCATCGAAGCCGTACCAATCTTCCGCGAAGAAGATATGGCCGCTCATTTCCCCCGCCAGTAACGCACCCGTCTCTTTCATCCGCGCCTTGATCAGTGAGTGCCCGGTCTGCCACATCTCGGGCTCCCCGCCAGCCTCACGAATCACATCGAACAAGGCACCGGTGCACTTCACATCAAAGATGACTTTCGCCCCAGGCTGTCGTTTCACCATGTCTTCCGCCAGGGCCATCAGCAGAATATCCGGGAAGATCACCGCGCCAGACGGCGTCACCACGCCAACCCGGTCACCATCGCCATCGAAAGCCAGCCCCAGGTCCGCCTTCTCCTGCTTCACACAGGCAATCAGGTCTTGGAGGTTTTTCAGGTCACCGGGATCCGGGTGGTGATTCGGGAAGGTACCATCGACATCGGCAAACAGTGGCACCACCTCGCAACCCAGCGCGGCCAGCACCTGCGGGGCCTGAACAGCGGCAATGCCATTACCGCAATCCACCACCACTTTTAGAGGGCGCGATAGGGTATGCGTCCCCAGGAAAGCGTCCTGATACGCCGCCAGCACCTCTCGCTCTTCATAGTCGCCAGCACCCTCTGCCAGATCCCCTTCCACAATTCGCTGGTAGAGAGCCTGAATACGCTCCCCGGACAAAGTGACGCCGTTGATGACAATCTTGAACCCATTGTAATTCCCCGGGTTATGGCTACCGGTCAGCATCACACCGGAATTCAGGTCATCAAAATGGTAAGTGGCAAAATACAGCGCAGGGGTCGGCACCATGCCCACATAAACCACATCACAACCTGCCGCTCGAATACCATCCCCCAGAGACTGGGTAAGGGCCGGGCCAGACAGTCGACCGTCGCGGGCAATGGCGATGCGTCGCTGGCCGCTGGCCAGCACCTCAGAACCAATACTACGCCCAATCAGATAGGCCCATTCATCAGTCAGGGTTTCCTGGTAAATACCGCGGATATCATAGGCTCGGAAAATTGAAGCAGGAATCGGGTGACTCATAACAAATCCATTTCAGACAGGTCACAGAAGGAAGATCATCGCGGGCGCCATGATACGCGAAAAGCACGCGCGCCTCTTCCCCCCAGCGGCAGGAATACTCTCTTTAACACACCAGCGACCCTGTTGGACATTCGCACCACGAACAGATCGCCTCGCAAGCAAAGCTCCTACAAAAACCCCCTCACAACCACTGCCCCGCTGTAGGAGCTATGCTCGCATAGCGATAACGAGCCTTGGCGAGGCCAGCCAGACATATTTGCTGTAATGGGGAAATGGATAGGCGGGCAGAAGGGGCACCCGCCACGAACCCGGCAGGCGATTAATCGCTGCCAAAAAGATCGCGGGTGTATACCTTATCAGCGCAGGGCGCCAACGCTTCCGACAGTCGGTTGGAAATGATCACATCGCAATCCTGCGTAAAGGCACCAAAATCACGGATCACCTGACAACCACGGAACTCCCCCTCCTGCAGCTCAGGCTCATAGACGACCATTTCCACCCCTGCGGCCTGAAGGCGTTCCATCACCCCTTGAATGGCCGACGCCCGAAAATTATCCGACCCGGTCTTCATGATCAACCGGTAAACCCCAACCCGACGTGGCGAGCGACGCAGGATATCCTCCGCAATGAAATCCTTACGGGTATCGTTGGCATCCACGATCGCACCGATGAGACTATTGGGAATATCAGCAAAATTCGCCAGCAATTGCTTGGTGTCCTTTGGCAAACAGTAACCGCCATAGCCAAACGACGGGTTGTTGTAATGCCTGCCAATGCGAGGATCGAGGCCAACCCCCTCGATAATCTGCCGTGCATCCAGGCCATTTACTGCCGCGTAGGTATCCAACTCATTGAAATAAGCCACTCGCATGGCCAGATAAGAATTGGCAAACAATTTGATCGCTTCAGCCTCGGTTGGATGCGTAAACAGTACCGGGACATCCTCCTGCTCAGCCGCCTCAACCAACAAGGAGGCAAACACCTTGGCGGCATCGCTGTGATCACCCACAATCACCCGTGAAGGATGCAGATTATCGTAAAGCGCCTTGCCCTCACGCAAAAATTCGGGGGAAAACACGATATTGGCTGCGCCTAATCTCTCACGGATCGATGCAGTGAAACCCACAGGAACCGTCGACTTGATCACAATGGTGCTATCAGGATTTACCGCCAGCACCTCGGCAATAACAGACTCCACCGAGGCGGTATTGAAATAGTGTGTTTCCGGGTCGTAATCCGTCGGGGTCGCCACCACGACGAAATCTGCCCCAGCGTAGGCAGCATGGGCATCTGTCGTTGCAACGAGATCCAGCTCTCCCTGTGCCAGAAAGGCCTCTATAAGCTCATCATGAATCGGAGATTCACCCCGACCCAGCATTGCCACCTTGTTCGCATCAATGTCCACCGCCACCACGGAATGATGCCGGGCAAGCAAGACCGCGTTGGACAAACCCACATACCCGGTTCCGGCGACCGCAATTTTCATTCAATTCCTCGATACAGCAAACGAGCAGGCAACCATACCTGGCCCAAAACCGGCTAGTATACCGACCAAACCCGCTTACAGACACCAACCAGAGCACAGCACAAAGCCCACCCGCATCCGCATCACGACGGGATCGCCTTGCAAGCAAAGCGCCTACAAAAGCCCTCTACCCACCACTGCCCCGCTGCAGGAGCTATGCTCGCATAGCGATAACGAGCCTCAGCGAGGCAACCATAACCCCAAGCCAATCACTTCACGAAGGGTGCGCCGCCCCTACAGAAAGGTGAGCGCGGGACAGAACGATACGGCTAACCCTCCGGACAGATCACCCGGCCACGATGCCCGCGCTCCGCACAGGCGGTTTCCAGGCGGGCCTTAAACGCCCGTTTGGCGCGATCATCACCATGCACCACCCGAATCTCCGCCGGGAGCCGCTGCATGCCCATGACGAATCGCAACAAATCCTGCTGGTCCGCATGGGCAGAGTACCCAGAAATACTGTCGATTCCCGCTGCAATCGGGTAGGTCTGACCGTCCAGCACCACCTCTCCGCCCTGCCCCCGGGACTGTATCACCCGGCCGGGGGTACCGCGGGCCTGATACCCCACAAACAGCACATTATGTCTGGCATCCCCCAGCATGGCCTTCAGGTAGCGGGTGATCCGCCCTCCCGCACACATCCCGCTGGCAGCAATGACCACTGCCGGCCGATAACTGCTCGCCAGGTGGTGCACCATGCGGCAATGGGCGTCGTGATCATCCACCGTCAACAGCTGCTCAAAGCCCAGAGGCTGACGACCGACCGCCAGGCGCTCCCTCGCCTCCTGCTCCCAAAACGGCGTGAGCGTTCGATACACCTGGGTAAATCGGCTCGCCAACGGCGAATCCAGAATCACCGGCAACGCATCCCACGCCAGCGTGTCATTCACCGGATCGCTGCGGCGGGTGTGAATAATCTCCTCCAGCTCGTAGAGCAGCTCCTGGGTGCGACCAATACTGAACGCCGGAATCAACACCGTACCCTGGTCCGACAGAGCCTTCTCGAGCACCGCTTCCAATCGACGGGTGCGGCTTTCACGCCCCTGATGCTGGCGATCCCCATAGGTGCTCTCGATCACCAGCACATCAGCGCTCTCGGGAGAAACCGGGGCCGGTAAAATCGGCGCGTCCCTGGCCCCCAGATCACCCGAAAACACCGTATCGTGCGGGGCTCCTTCGCGCCCATCAGGCCAACAGCGGCACGTCACATATGCCGAGCCCAGAATATGGCCCGCCCGTCGCAGGCTCAGCTCAACAGGTAACGCCCCTAACGCTATCCGGTGCCATGTGTCATACGTCAGCGGCACCAACCGGCGACGCACCGTCTCCAAAAAGGCCTCCACCCTGTCGGGCTGCCGGCTGATCCCCAGACGAAACGCATCCTCCAGCACAATCGGCAGCAACCTGGCAGACGGCTCGCTGCAATAGATCGGCCCGCTGAACCCCGCCGCCAGCAGCCAGGGCAGCCGACCGATGTGATCAATATGAACATGCGTGACCACCAGCGCCCGCACGCAGGAAATATCAAAATCCATGCGCAAATCGTCCGCACTGGCACCCCCGGGCCCAGCATCACGCCCCTGAAAGAGCCCACAGTCGATCAGCACACTCACCCCGGGCCCCGGCTGCCATTCGTGTGCCGACCCGGTCACCCCCTTCACCGCGCCATGGTGTCGTATCGCCGGGAAGACGACACCCCCTTCCCGCTGGTCATCCCTGTCCATACCTGCTCCACTGGCAAACCCGGCATGTTATCCTCCGCACCAAAGCGAAACTGTCAGCAAAACACCACAATCCCTGTCGGATAACAAAGACAACCCACAACAAGCCTTCGCCAAGGCTCGGATCGCCTTGCAAGCAAAGCTCCTACAAAAGCTACCCTCTCCCCACTGTCCCACCCCACTGTAGGAGCTATGCTCGCATAGCGATAACGAGCCTCAACGAGACAACCACAACCCCAGGCCATCCCCATCACAAATGGATCACCACGTGAGCAAGAATCCCAAAGGGAATAGTGAAGGCATCTCTCAAGGGGCAGGTTCCCCCACCCCGTAATCGAACCCCTGCAGGAGTGGAGGTTCCGCCGCAAAACCCCACCCAGGACAAACCCACCGCCACCGCAATACATGCCGCGGCACAGAGACATCCCCCCGGTTTTACCCCGGTGATCTTGGTGCTCCCTGTGGAGAGAAGACTTTGCCCTCGCCAAGGCTCGGATCGCCTTGCAAGCAAAGCTCCTACAAAGCCCCCCCTCCCTCACTGTAGGAGCTATGCTCGCATAGCGATCCGAGCCTTAGCGAGGCAGCCACACCTAGGCCCATTCGCCTCAGAAATGGATCGCCACGCGCGCAAGAATCCTACAAAAAAAAGGGAGAAAGAGAGAGAGGAAGGGAGGGAGGGAGGGAGAAGGAGGCCCCGAAGGGCCCCATTCTATAGAGAAGAACCTGCGATATGACGGGCAAGGGCCATGGACGAGGCATCCAGGCCAGATGCAGAATCCGGGTCGGCCAACACATCAAGCATGTCGGTGGCAATCAGCTTGCCCATCTCCACGCCCCACTGGTCGAACGGATTAATACCCCAGATCACGGCCTGCACGAAAACCTTGTGCTCATACATGGCCAGCAATGCCCCCAGGGTACGCGGAGACAGCTCGTCCAGCACCAGAGTCGTGCTGGGCTGATTCCCGCGATAACGCTTGTACGGAGGCAATGCCACCTTCGGATCCAGTGCCCGCTCCCCCAGCGCCAGCAAACGAGACTGCGCAAGGCAGTTGGCATTGGACAACCGGTGCTGGCCTTCCAGCTCCTTCGCCGACGCAGAGTGCATCTGTTCGGTATAACGGCGTGCGGTCATCAGGAACTCACACGCCACCGGCAATGTGCCCTGGTGCAACAGCTGGAAGAAAGCATGCTGCGCATTGGGGCCGACCTCACCCCAGATCACCGGGCAAGTATTGTATTCCAGCGGCTTGCCCGCACGGCTCACCGACTTGCCGTTGGATTCCATCTCCAACTGCTCAAGATACGCTGGCAAATGCTTAAGGCGGCCATCGTAAGGCAACACCGCACGGGCCGTAATATTAAGGAAATTGATATTCCAGACATCCACCAGGCCCAGCAGCACAGGGATATTTTCCGCCCAGCGACGGGTACGGAAATGCTCATCCATGGCATGCGCACCCGCCAGCATGTCGCGGAAGCCATCCATACCCACCGTCAACGCAATGGGCATCCCAATGGCAGACCACAGCGAATACCGGCCACCAGTCCATTCCCAGAACATCAGCTGGTTCTGCGGCTGTATGCCCCAGTCAGTCATCCGTGCCGCATTAGACGAAATACCAATAAAGTGACAGCGCATCATCGCTTCACTTTCACCGCCAAACGCCCGCGCCAACCAGGCCCGGGCCGTATTGGCATTGTGCAACGTATCAATGGTGGTAAACGACTTGGAAGACACCAGAACCAGAGTCGTTCTGGGGTCGAGATCATGCAGAATCTGGGAAATCTGGCTACCGTCCATTGACGAAGCGAAATGCAAACGCGGGCGCTTACCGGTAGCCGGCATACTGGAATGCAGCGCGGCAGCGGCCATCAACGGGCCCAACTCAGAGCCCCCCACACCCACATTCACCACATCGGTGATCACATCACCCTGGCTACCACGCCACTGGCCAGTGAGAATGCGGTCGACCATGGCACCCATGGCATCCAATTGATCATGCACTTCCGGGCTGGCCCCCGTCGTCGACGGCTCACGTAGCCGCCAATGCATCGCAGATCGCTGCTCAGTGCAATTCACACGCTGGCCACTGAACAGGCACTCAATCCAGTGCCCCAAGTGGCGCTCATCAGCCAGCTGCACCAACAAAGAAAGAATATCCGTATTCAGCCGCTGCTTGCTGTAATCCACCAGCAAACCACAATCACTTTGGCTGAAATGCTGAAAGCGCTCCTTGTCCGCCTCGAACATGTCAGCCAGGTGCTCATGCCTGTGCTGCTGCGCATATTGCTCTAGTCGGGCCCATATGGAACTCACCGTTAACACATCCTGTTCCGGCACCATAATCAGATCCTTCCTACCCCTTTGTACTGGAAGCCCTGAGAACGCACGAAAACGGGGTCATAAATATTACGACCATCCAGAATCAAGGGTTCTCTCAGCTCCCCACGCAGCCTGGCCCACTCCGGGCTCCAGTACTGCTTCCATTCTGTGAACAACATCAAGGCATCAGCATCGGCAGCTGCCATATACTGATCCTTATATAGTTCCAGATCCCCTCTACCGTCTGCCCAACGAGACAGCTCCGGCAACGCCAAGGGATCGTGAACCGCCACCTGCACACCCTGTGCCCACAGTGCTTCGATCACCTTCAGCGCCGGGCTATTCTCCACACGGTGCGTGCCGGGCTTGAACGACGCCCCCCAAATTACGACACGCTTGCCGACGACATTACCCCCATAGTACTGCCAAAACTTGCGGAACAGTACCTCCTTTTGTCGCTCATTAATCGCCAGCACCTGCTCCAAAAGGCCAGCATGAGCGTCATATCCCTGCAAAGTGTCTACCAGGCTCATCACATCACCCGACAAACCAGGGCCGCCAAAGCCGCAACCGGGGTACAGATAGGCACTACCTATTCGTGAGTCCGCAGCCAAAGCTTCTCTAATTACACTGATATCCACATCCACCCGCTCAGCCAACTGCGCCATCTCATTCATAAAGCTGATTCGGGTAGCCAAAATCCCGCTGCTTGCCAGGCGCGCAAACTCGGCCTCACGCAACGACATGTGACGGAAAGTATCGCGAGTCCGCACATAGGGGCGCATAATCTCGCACAGCAGCACTCTGGCCTCTTCATTCTCATGGCCAATCAGAATGCAATCCGGGCGGGTAAACGTATCGTAAGCCCTGCCAGCCTGGGTCATATCCGGCATCACCGCCAGCTCTGCCCTGCTGCCACTATCCACCAGCTCATCACGCAGGCGCTCAGAGGTGCCCACCGCGCAAACCGTTTGGATCACGGCAAGCTCAAACGCAGGCATGGCGGCATGGTGAGCAACAATCGACTCCAGCAGCGACACCTTGCCAGGCTGCACCGCCAGAAAAACAACACGGCTGTCGTTCAGGCGCTTGCTCTCTTCATACAGCCGGTAGCGCAAGCGCCCCGAACGACGCTGCTCTTCCAGCAAAAAACGCAGCCCTGGCTCCTTGTAAATGGCTGCCCCCTGCTCAAGGGCATTCCAGGCCCCCATGTCAGTGACATACCAATACACATCGTGGCCGGTCTGGGCCAGCGCAGTTGCTGTCACCTGTGCACACAGGGTGTCGCCGTAGACTGATATCTGCATAAAACCTCAGCTTCGAGCTATGAGCTATGAGCTGTCAGAAAACATCCAGGCTTTAGGCCTGGGGCAATAAAGTCACTTGAGCTTACGCATGATGGCGAAGAGCATTCTTGAAAGCTGATCAACTTCCTCGCCCCACCTGCTGCTCATATCCTCGGGGATATACCCAATTCTGTGGCCAATGATCAGCTGGGTCTTGAGCTCACCTGCTGATCCCTTCGCATAGTTCAGAAAAAGGACTTTCTCCTTCTCTGAAGCCCGGCCAAAACCTTCTGCGATATTGGAAGGCAAGGACAGCGATGATCGGGTTATCTGATCCCTGAATCCAAAATCATGATGCCCCGAAAAGTGTCGATAAATCTCGACACTCAAATCAACGGACCGCCTCCAAATATCCAAATTCTCCAACCGCATCCCTGCTCCTGCATTAAAAGTCACCATCCATGGGAACTATTTCGAATCTTCCTATCCAATCGCTCACAGCTCACAGCTCACAGCTCACAGCTCACAGCTCACAGCGGTCAGCTCACAGCTCACAGCGGTCAGCCGACAGTTTCTGCCATCATCGACCGCGCAACCTCACCGAGCTCTGGGTGCTTGGCGGCATAATGAAAAATCGCCTGCAGGTACCCGGCCTTGTTGCCGCAATCAAAGGTCTGGCCTCGCATGGTATAAGCCTCTACCACCTGATTTTCCATCAGTGTAGCAATGGCATCTGTCAGCTGAATCTCATTCCCTGCACCCGGCGGCGTATTTTGCAAAATTTTCATGATTTCGCCGGGCAGCACATAACGGCCCACCACCGACAAACACGACGGCGCCTCGCCGATAGCCGGCTTTTCAACCACACCACGCATCACCGCAGACTCGCCACGCGCCGGCGCCGCGCCTTCCAGGGCCACAATGCCGTACTGATCCACGCGGTTTTCCGGCACTTCTTCCACCATAATCTGCGGGAAACCAGACGCATCGAAGCGATCCACCATGCTCTTCAAGTCTTCATTCTGGCCATCACAGTCCACCAGCACATCCGGCAGCAACACGGCAAAGGGTGAATCGCCCACCACTGGTGCAGCACAGGCCACCGCATGCCCCAAGCCCAGCGCGCGGTGCTGACGCACCGAAATGACACTCACATCATCCGGCAGGATATCGCGCACCTCAGCAAGCAACTTGTCCTTACCTTTGGTTTCCAGCTGGTGTTGCAACTCGAACTGGGTATCAAAGTAATCTTCGATGGCCGTCTTGGCAGAATGCGACACCAGAATAATCTCCTTGATGCCCGCCCGGACCGCTTCCTGGACCACATATTCAATCGCAGGCCGGTCTACCACCGGGAGCATTTCCTTAGGGATCGCCTTCGAGGCCGGCAGCATACGGGAGCCGAAGCCGGCAACAGGGAGAACAGCTTTGGTAACCATCACAAACCTTTTTCCATCATTGAATTAGCGAATCACAGATTGATCTGTTCGCAAGAACCGCCGGAGCAATACATACAAAATGCAGCCCAGGGCAACACCCGCCACATCAATCAGAAAATCAGAAAGAGACGCTGAGCGACCCGGGATCCACACCTGAATCATCTCAATCAGCGCCCCCAGAATAATCACCGCACCGGGTACAACCCAGTGGCGCCCAACAAGAAGGCATCCCAGCAAAACAAGCCACGCCGAGAATAAAAAGTGGGCAATGCTTTCAATATCACCAAGCGAAAACCACGCCTTCACCGCATCACGACCATCACCGGGCAGCATTCCTCCCAGCATAAACGCCGCCAGAGAAAACACCGCAACCCCGGTGATCCAGCTCCTTGAAGCTCTACTTGGCACAACACGTCTCCGCACTTAGCGATAGGGACAACCAAGACTGACAGCAAGCTATGACAAAGGTGCCGGACGGATTCCAAGAAGCGCAAACACATTAGGCCCCGGTAAAGTCCAAATCCCAAGCCTGCGCCACACGAAAAACAACGCCACCAGATTCTGGCAAACCAGCACAAAAGCCAGTGCCATTGCCGCCCCAACAGCACCCAGCATAGAAATAAGCACAAAAAACGCCCCCAGGCCCAGCGCGTTACACGTGAGTGCGATATTACGCATCAAGCGTTCGTGGCCTGTCATATTTAGCAGAAAGCCCACAGAACCTGTGGATACATTCACCAACTGCGCCACAGCAATGATACGAAGCAATGGTGCTGCGCCCTCAAAACCGGAACCAAACCAGCCAAGCACCCAAACCGGGAAAAACAGGCATACCAGAACAAGCGGCATCGCCACTACTGCCCCAAGCGCCGCGCCGAGACGGGCAAGCCTGGAGAGCCCTTTCATGTTCCCGTTGTGGTACAAACTGGCGAACCGGGGAGGGAAAATAGCGTTAATCACCAATAGGATAAACGCGATAAGCATGCCTATCTGCTGAGACGTTTTAAATAACCCCAGATCCGCACTGATTAACAGCCAACCGGCCAACATGACAGCCAGGACGTTCTGCATGAATCCTGCAAAGGTTGCTGCAAAAAATGCACGCGAGGTCACAAAGAACTGTTTTTTTTCTACTGCTTGAGACCGAGAAACCACGTCACCTTCAGCGTTGTGCAAATACCAGGTCTGCTTGCGGCACCATAACCACAGCTGGAGCCCCCCCTGAAACGCAACCAATATTGCAGCAGTGAGATAGGCATAACCCACCATTAGCAGGCTCTCGCTGATTTCAGGTGCAAATTGCATCCCGACCCAGAGAATGCCACCGGCATACAAGGCGATAGCCCCATTTTCCATCAGACAGGCCGTCGCGGACTTACGGACCCCTTTGAAAAAACCGGACAGAAGATAACCGAAGACATAGAAAGGAACCGCCAAGGAAACCCCAATCAGCATCTCTGCCAAGCCAGCTGAAGAAAACAACGACTCAAAATAGCCACGCAACAGCAGCAGCAGAAACGCCACCGGAAACGCCGATAGCATGGCGCGCTTCACCGCCCAAGCGAAGTAACGCATCACCTCATGAGAATCAGGATCCTGGCCCACATAGCGCATCAGAGCATTGTCCATCCCGCTTTTGGACAAGAGGCCGGCGCCCAAAAGAAAGCTCTGCGCAAGGGCCAGCACCCCGACACCCGCAGGCCCATGAAGTCGGCCCACCACGACCATCAACCCCAATGCACCAAGCGCAGCGATCGCTCTGGCCGTAAAAGTGCGGGCCAGCGTCAGCGCCAGGTCACCTCGGAGACGTTGTTTCAAAGAAACGGACAACGCATTTACCTCAGAAAATGAAGATGCCTCACACTTTATTTCTTGAAAACACCAATCACCTGACCCTTGTCGGTTACAAGCAAAGAAGTAATTCTCTGCTTGTCCATCAGATAGAGGGCGTCCTCTATGCGTGCCCCCGAGGCAATACAGGCGGGATCAGGTGTCATGACGTCATTCGCAGTGACCTGAAACAGGTTGTCTCCGTATTTCTGTACTGCACGTCGAATGTCCCCATCCGTGACAATACCCAAGCCTGCAGAAGACTGCACAATGGCGATACCCAACCCTCCAACGCCAATGGACTCAATCAAATCAAGCACAGACGCCTCAGGGGCTACCAACGGCAACCTCTCTGCTACCATTTCATCATTCACCGTAGAGAGCAGACGCCGCCCGAGGGAACCACCAGGATGGAAACGGGCAAAATTTTCAGGTTTGAAATCCCGAGCCTTCATCAACGTCACCGCAAGGGCATCCCCCATTGCCAAGGTCGCCGTCGTGGAAGCGGTAGGGGCCAACTGCAATGGGCACGCCTCCTCCTCTACCGAGATGTCCAAGTGGCTATTTGACGCCTTTGCAAGGGTCGATTCAGGGTTGCCCGTCAAAGAGACGAGATAATTACCGTTGTCTTTCAGGAAAGGAATCAACTTCACAACTTCACTGGTTTCACCGGAATTGGAGATCGCAACAAAGACGTCATCCGGGGTCACCATACCCAGATCACCGTGATAGGCCTCCCCAGGGTGCATAAAGAAACTCGGCGTGCCGGTGCTGGCAAGTGTCGCTGCCATTTTTTTTCCAATGATGCCAGATTTTCCCATGCCGCAAATAATGCAACGACCTGACGACTCCAGAATTGCAGAAACACTATCCACAAAATTCTGGTCAATACGTGAAGCAAGGTTGGCAACCGCATCAGATTCAACGCGAAAGACGTCTTTGGCGGTTTCTAAAAAAGCATGTGTAGTCATGGGCATATTCAGCAGGGTTGATTTTCAGAGGGTAGACGGTTGCATAATATCTGACATCGTCTGAAAGTAGCGCTCGGGCGTAAACCGAGTGCAGGCATCGGCATAGGCCCTTTTCGCGGTCTGTTCCGCAAGGCCAGGATCACGGAAAAGATTCTCAATGCGTTCACAGGCTTCAGCAGGAAGATCAAAAAGCCAACCATTGTCTTCGTGCTTAACAACATCAACATTGCCCGCGCAACGGGAAGCAACGACAGGGAGCTGAGAATACATAGCCTCGATGACAGAAACGGGCATCCCTTCCCAATGAGCGGTAGACACATAGACACCGGCAAGACGCAATTGCTCGCAAACCTCACTACGCTCCAGCCACCCCGTCACCCTAACGCCGGCATCAACCAGAACCTTCTTGAGTTCAGGATCGCCATCACCAATCCAGACAAATTCCACATCCGGCATTATCGTTGAAAAAGCACGAGCTATTTCTGCATACTCCCTGGGCCCTTTCTGAGGTCGTATTCCACCAACGGTCATCACGGTTTTGGCCCGTTTCGAAGTTTCAACCGAGACGACAGGCGGCATTTCAACTGCATTTTCAACCAGTCTACATTCGCGGAAGGGGATATAAGCTTGAATGATTTTTCTCTCGCTTTCTGAGCAAGCCAAATAGGTGCAGCGCTTTAGCGCAGCGACCCATTCGAGAAAGAGAAAAATCGTTTTTTTAAATTGACCGGCATCCTTTCTCATGAAAGAAATACAATGAGGAATATAAAATAAACGAAACTCCGACCCGATAAGAAGAGATGAAATACGACCTATAAAACCAGCAAAAGAAGAATGAAGTATCACCACAGACACCCCAAAACTTTTAAGCAACTTCCTAACTATAAAAAAGCTTATTAATTTACCCTTAAGAGAAGACATATCAACTTTTATTAACTGAACGCTTTCGCCAAACATTTCAGAAATGTTTTTGGGCGTCTCTTCTCTTTCCGAATAGATAACTAGCACTCTTGCGCCGCCACTGGCCTGTTTTCCAGCAAGCATAGCAGCCATTGACAACGTCCCAGTTGCCGAAGCTTCAATAATATGAACGAACCTATCTGGCATGATTAATACTCAATATCCGATGCCTCTCTCCCTCTCTTCTCATCACTGAAGATGTACCCAGAAAGGCTCCAACAATAAATGCAAACATGGGATCTAAAGGGCGAGGGGTAAACAAACCATTAAAAAGAACCAACAAGACCACCACACCTAAAGATCGATTCAGTGTGTTGCCAGCAGTCGGTCTCTGTAGAGACACTTTAAGTGCAGGAACCAGAATACATAAAACGTAAATCAGAAGCCCCACCGCACCCATTTCGTAAAAAATATCTATAAAAATATTATGAAAATCCAAGAGAGAAAGGTCTTCAAAATAGCCAAAAGAAGCGAGAGAGCCTATTCCTCTCCCCAAAAAAACCTCCAGAAAGCTAAACTTCTTAATTTCCTCAGCAGCAACAAACCACAATTCTAATCGACCGGATCCCAACTCTTCGTAAAACTCATATGAAAGCCCTAAGAGAATCACTGCGATCCCAATCGCTCCCACAACAAATCCGACAATTTTCACCTCAGACCTAAACCTGACGAATGTAGCGATAACAAAATATAATAAGACGAGAAGGATGGCACCGTTCACCTTGGACACCAGCGCATTCATGAGAGCAAACACCAAAATCAAAAGAACATATTTCTTATTCTCTGAAAGCCCCCATCCCAACAAAGAAAAAATAGCCACCCATGTGACTTCACTATTAACGTTATACCCTGGATTAAAAAAGTTCCACGGACTCCTAGGGTGAGCGCCGCCAGAAAAGAACATTGAGACGATCACATCCAGATATAAAAGGTTTTTCAGAAAAACCAGAAAAACCACCAAGTAAACACTGACAGTAAAGGCGGATATCAAGTCTTTTTCGGGAAACCTTTTAGCTATTGAAAACCCGATCAAGAAACAATAGAGCCAAAAAATATGTCTAGCAAGATAGTAGCCAGAAAATTGACCACTATAAAGGAACTGAATAAAGACAGTCGCAACTGTAGATGCAAAAAAAAGCAAAAAGAATTTGTTTAAAAAGGCTGCTCGGCGTATCGAGGGCGCAAACAAAAGGGATGTCAAATGAAAAACTTTCGCACCCGCCAAACCAAGCGGAATAACCTTAAAAGAAAGAGGAACAAACAAAAGGGAAAATATTAAATCACTTTTCCTAACTCGCATTAAGCTGCTCGACTCAGAACATTTTCTGCATCCAACCGGGAAATCTTGGACTCAGAAAAAAAATCAATATTAATTAAAAAAGAAAAGATGTAGCGCTTAAGCCTATCGTTATTGAAATGAGAGAAATACGACCGCCCCAAGAATTCAACATTTTTACCAAGAATCAGCGCTTCAAGCCCTACAGTAGAATTGATTGTATATACCTTAGACGACGCCCTTATTAAGTCAAAAGTATTTTCATCTGTTACAGAAACATTACTCATACCAAGAACAGCTTGGGCTAAATACGAAGTATCTCTTTCAGCGGGATGAGGCTTTACCAAAAGACAGCTCTCTCGGCTTGATATTAATCGAATAGCATCAACATTATCGACATCACTATTGATAAGAATCTGAGAGTCATTACTCACTTGCAAAGGAAGAAATGCAAAAAGACCAACTTCGGAGTGCTTAACATAGTCCACCTTGACTTTATTCTCATTCTTATAGCCAAGATAATTCTTTATTTTTAAAACCGGACTTCCAAAGTAATTATTCCCAAAAACTGCCGAATAAAAAAAGTCAATTAAGGCAAAAGCACCCAAGGCTTGCTTCTTCGCCTGGGGGGCAACATAGCTTGGTTTTGACTTCTCAGCAACGTAGTTTTCCGTCCATTCAGAAAACTCTTTATCAGAAGGCAAATCATATAAATCAAGCAATAATGGGTCCCTGTATAAAGACGATTGGGCATTTACGCCTTTAGGATCCACAAAAATCTTTCCTGGCAAGTTAGCTATTTCGAGAAACAAAAGTTTAGTTTCCGGATAATGTTGTTTTATTGCTCTCGCAGCCACACCTGATACACTTGCGCCATTCCAAGTCAAAACATAGACATCTTTATTTTCTTCATCGGTGAACACTGCCGATTTCACAGCATTAAAAACTTCACAGGCCCTATCCCTAGCTTTTCTTATGGGCATGGCCCCCAAAGCTACAGCTTTAGTTGCCTCAAGCTCAGCATCAGAAACAGACAATTTCTCACCATGCTTTCGCCAGCCAGTTAAAAACGCCTGATATCCTAACAGCTTGGCTTTGAAATAGACTGACGGCAGTGCTGTCACAAATACACAATGGCCACCAATCGCGGCAGCGAATCTAAAAAAAAATTCGCCAGCCTTGTCGTACTCTACCAAAAAAACTATTTTCCTATCTTTCATAACCCAACAGCTCAAAGTCTTTTCTGTAAATACGGTATAGCTTATCCATAGCCACCCTATTTAAGCGGCTACTAGAGCCCCGCTTACCCCTATTCACATACTCCAAATTACGCCCAGCAGCAAAACGAATAGAGACCTCTTTAAAGTCAGCATCAAGACTCTCAAGACGACACAACTTATCAACCACCAACTTATCCTCCTTATCAAATACAAAATTATGCTGAGGATAGAAATGGGCATTTCGGAGAGCAAATCCCTCATCAAATGCAGCTATAACAAACTCGTTAACCCCTCCCTCAAATTCAGAGAGGTAGGCCCCAACAGTAGCATCCGCACGCCCTTTTCCACCTGTAACCAGATAATCAAATGCGGAAACAAACCTATCGAATGGATGCCTACAAACAGAGATTTTGTAAAATTCTGAGAACCAACGCGGATTGTATTTTTGATAAATTTCATAAGGGTAATGCCCGACCCTATCTGTACCAAGCAACAGCTCTCCTACACTAGAACCAGCCGCTTTTGGTATATGTATGAAAATTAACTTCTTATCACGGCTCTGCTGACTGTAAACCGGAGGGATACCTGTTGCCTCCCTTAACCTCAGCCCCCACTTCAGCGGCATAAACCTGGGAATGTGATATCTGGAATAATAAAAACTCAATTTAATTCTCCCAAAACGCCAGATCCCGTGACAAAAGCTGTTCCAACTCCATATTCTTTTCTCTGTAATGGCTCACCAGCTTGGCGTTGGGAGATTCCTCGTTACTGCGCTTTCCATTAATTGATATATAAAAATTCTTAATCTTGTTTCTTAACTTTCCATCTGGAAGCAATCCAGACAAGAACCGTGCGACGACATGAAACACTTTAGACTTTGCTGCATAAGAGGCATTATCGACATTAAAAACCAAAGAATCGACAAAGTCGGTGCTAATCCCCGTCCACTCACAGATATCTTTAACTACAGAGTCAGGATTCGCCTTCAAATCATCAAGCAAAACCACTTTCACCCTGTCTTTGCCTAAATCCTCGTACCACCTCTGCAAATATAAGGCATAATTGCCATGCTCTAGAGCCTGTGAAACTTGCTCATTTTCGCTAATTAATTCGCCATTCAGAAGCGCATCAATATATTCTTCATACGTTATATCTTTATCACTCTGATTAACCTTGAAGAAATAGTTGTAATTAGACTTTACTCTTTCAACAGGATTTCTCAGAACAAAAACCACTTTCGTATTTTTATTCGAAAAAAACTTTCTGGCGGTTTCAGAGTATAAATAAACAGCACAGCCTTCCATTAATAGCTGCCCACTCTTTCGCTCACCAAAAAATCGCGTGTAGCCATCAACCCCTTTATTAAGGTAAGAGTCAGAATTAAAAAGCCAGCTTTCCTTATCAAGAAGAAAATTGGTTTCTTTCTTGCTTGAAGGAATAACTTCAGGAGACTCAGACATCCACATGAACAAACTAGTGGTTCCACTTTTGGGGGCTCCGCCCACCACCAAGTCTGGTATTATCACATCCGACATTTCTTCAAACCGCCAACAAGTTTAGTAAGCCCCACTCTTGCCGAAAACCACACCGACAGTCTTAAAAAGAATTTCAATATCCGATCTAAAACTCCAATTTCTTACATATTCCACATCCATGCTGATACGCTCATCGTAACCAACATCATTGCGCCCACTCACCTGCCAAAGGCCTGTCATACCTGGGCGCACGGCAAAATAGTAGTCCGCACCCGCACCATATCGCTTGATTTCTTCATCGATAACCGGTCGAGGTCCAACCAGACTCATCTCGCCTTTAAGCACATTAAATAGCTGTGGCAGTTCATCCAGCGACGTCTTACGCAGAAAAGCGCCAATAGTCGTTATGCGCGGATCATTCTTGAGTTTAAAATCTTTTTCCCATTCGGCACGTGCGATGGGGTCATTCTCCAAAAGCTCATGAAGTACTTCCTGAGCATTCACTACCATGGTTCTAAACTTCAAGCATTTGAAGGGCTTCCCCTCCACGCCGATACGCTCATGGCCAAAAATAATCTGCTTGCCCGAAGCGCGAACCAGGCACGCGACGACGATCAGAAACGGCATTAACATTGTCAGCAATACCAACGCGCCAAAAAAATCGAATAATCGTTTCATGCTGCGTTTTAGGGGACTATCGAGAGGCAGTAGAGGCATCGTCGCGTTATTTGTTTCCATGACCTTTCGCTCCTGAGTGCCTGTGGCACATCCCTAGAGTCGAGAATACTGAATTCCGGCATTACCCAGCCTGCCGTATTCATTGAATACAGCCCTACCGAAATATTGAGGAAGAAACAGGGCCCTAAAGGGCCCTGTGATACAGAAAGAATAACCGACTTGCCTTGGGGGCAAGTCGGCCCCTTGAACTCGAAAGTTCAAGGATTCAGGGCATGGGATTAGATCACACCACCAGAGCCACCGGTTGCACCAGTACCGCCGGTAGAGCCACCGTCGCCAGCATCGCCCAACTCGTCTTCGATAGCTTCGTTGGCTGCATCTTCATCCGTCTGCTGTGCTTGTAGCTCAGCATTGGTTACGGAGATTGGCAGCACAGAGATCGTGACATTGCTCTCATCCAAAGCGGAGATAGCCGCTGCATCAGCCAGCCCCGAGGTGGCGGTATCCACCTCAGACTTGATGGTTGCGATAACGCTTTCCAGCTTTTCAGCCAGCAAGGACGCCGCCGCACCCGGGGTTACACCGGCACCTTGCGCCTGAGTGATAATGTTCGGCAGGTTGGTGAGTAGCTCGTTAGAGAGAATCTGATTCATCAGGTGAATCTTGGCCGCAGTGATCTTGTCGGCTTCTGCCCCGCTGCCCGTTTTGGTCGCAATCGGGTCGTAGTCAGTCAGATCCACACCACCCAGACCCAGGGTCGTCGACAGCTCGGTGGCAGCTTCAGCTTTCAGCTGCGCCAGAGTACGGGTATCGCCCCCAGCCAATTTCGCCTGGATTTTGGCCTGAATAATGGTGGAGTACGCGCTGACGGTTTTGCTGCCTGCCGGAGCCAGGAATTTCAGGCCCGTCCCAACTTTGACACCTGGGTTATCGCTATCCTCGGTATCGGCAGTAGACTCCAACACCAGCGGGTACTTGGCCTGGGTAGCCGTCAGGCCAGTGATGTTGAAGTTACCGTTTGCATCGGTTGTGCTGCTGGGATCGCTGGCGTCGCAGGTCTTGTTCAAGTTCAGGTCGATACAGACGGTGGCGCCGATCAGGTAACCGTCATAGGCCAAACCTGCGGATGAAGAAGTCGAACCGCCAGACCCCGGCTTGTCGTCATCATCATCATCGAAGAAGCAACCTGTCAGCACCAGGGTGGGAGTGAGAATCGCTGCAGCAAGCAGGTTACGGCTGAAACGCCCTTTTGATTGAGAAAAACGCATAGATAAACTCCTGTTTTCCGTTAACTTTTGGGCTTTCACCCAATCCTTGATTACCCCTGTACGCTTTAACTAGCTCTGTAGTACTACAGAACTATCTACACAACAGGTTAATTAAGCAACATTTACGCCAATTTAAGCCAATACTGTGTCGTAACGATTAAAAACTAGCGATTCGGCAACCTCCCCCTGTTCATGTACAGGTTCTGCAGAGGATTTGCAGAGCGCAAAATTGCAGCCCCACCGAAAGATATGAAATTACGCTCACTAATGCGTGTCTGAACCCCGTAGTTCCAGTCCGGGTTACCCTTAATCTGCAGGTAACGCCACTGCTTGTCTTTAACAGGAGTAAGGGGAATAACCCAGCCAAGACCGACAAACTCAGCATCGGTGTTTTTGTAGGTAAGCGTGAACGCATAGTCACCGAACCAGAAGCGAGTATCCACCCGCACACCTGTATCTTCGGCAAAGAATTGTCCGCCATATATGTCGAACTGCACGTCCATGTCTGGGTTGTAATAGCTATAACGAGCCAGTCCTTGCTCTGTCACATTTTCTGTTTCTGTATGCTTGAATTGCCCGCCAAGGAACCCAAGACTATGGCGGCCATTGGGGGCAAACAATACCGTTTCATTCAGGACGCCATCATAATCGAAGGCATAACGGCCTGCATGAAAACTTGTGTAAAGAAGGGAATGCAGCTTGAAGGTTTGCTGAGCCTCTGCTTCTACCAGATCCGTCCGCTGGCGGTTGTTGTAGTAGGCCCCGCCTTCCTCAAAATCATCGGATTGATCAATTTCGACATTGTAGGTGGCAGAGACAAGTGCGCCTTTCCACAGCGACAGGGACAACTCTGAGGCTACGCCCAACGAATAATCCCAGACGCCGTAATCGGTAGCAACACCGGTCGTAATCGTTGGGGCGATTTCCAGTCGCGGTTTCCAGGCTGGTCCGAAGGACCCGGAATAGGACCACTCAGGCAGTTCTTCCGATTGCCAGAAATCCGCTTGGGGAAAACGACTGCCGGCCAAATCCTGCCCTGGATCGGCATCGAGGTTAAGCGTTCTCTCGACGACGGGAATCCCCTGATTCAACAGCTGAAGCCTTGCCATTCGGTGAACCTCAGCATAACGACGAACTGTCTGGGCAACGTCGTGAATAGAGTCTCGCTCATCCCTGTTATAGAGATTATTTTCCCAGCGCACCCATAACGTATCGCCCTTGCTTCCGACTTTCACTCTCTCGTACCCAGCCTGAACCAAACGTTTGCCGACCAGTGCTGCCTCTTGTTCCACTGATAGCTCGCGCTCTTCAACGCCCTTGACTTCGAGCTCCACCGACTGCCGCGCCAACTCATTAGCGGGTTGTGTTATCGCCACCTTCGCTGACTCGACAGCGCCGGAATCTGAAACCGGCATCGTTTCGTCAAGTAAACGACGCTTTCTTGCTGCATTGCCATAAGGAATCGAAAGCCCAACCGAAACGAAATGGCGATCGTTGTCGTCATCACCTTGATCACTGAGCAGCACTTTCCCTTTTAGTTGTACCCCACCAGGCAACCATTTAGCAGGCGTAGTGACACCAAGTCCAAAGCGTACATTTCGGCTATCGTATTCAGCAATCACACTACCCCAGTCAAAGGGTCGGTACTCCACTGCACCAAAAGCCCCGCTCAGGTAACGCTCTTCAATATCGGTTTCACCGTAACCCGCCGTTATCTCAAATGGCCCGAATTCGCGCCCAACTGCAGCATAAGTTGAATCAAAGAAATTCACTTCACCGCCAATGTCCTGAATGCCGACCGACGCGGTAAACCAATCCTCAGGAATGAACGGAATTTGCAGTTTGGCGTTGGCGGATAAATCCCGAACTTCTTTCCCGTCAACAAACAAATTGGTATGGGTGTTCTCCCAGATTACCCGACCGCTGATTTCCACATTGGGAAATATCCCCATGACACCAGAGACGTTATCGTAGTACTCGTAATTGCCGCGGATGAACCCCTGATTGGAATATTGCACATCCATGGTGCCATGTTCCAACACCCTGGAAGATGGCACATTCAGAAAACCACTGTAGCCCGGAAAGGCAACATCCGGTCCGGCAGCATTAGCGCTGCTACCCGCCACCAGACAGGCCATGTAAACCGTGCCCGGCAGATGCCGGATCAATCTGGGCTTGGTCATTTTTCGGTTCGCGGGTTGCGGCAAAACGTGACTCCCTTTTCAGTGTCTGCGTGGGGATTCAGGGTTTAAAGGCATCGCCATGCGAGCATGGCTCCTACAGTCGCATTAACATAGGTTAGCTGTTGGTGTGGTCTGGGCCATAGCCGTAGGCGTAGTAGCCGTACTCATTACTGGCCAGGCTTTCCATGCAATTGAGGATGACCCCTTTGATGGCGATGCCATGCTGCTCGAAACGCCCTACGGCTACATCTACCTCTTTGGCAGAGTTACGCCCAAAGCGGGCGACTACCAAAGAGGTGCCTACGCTTTGTCCGACAATCGCGGCATCGGTAACTGCAAGAATCGGCGGTGTATCTACCAAAACCAGATCGTACTCACCAGAGAGTTTCTCAATCAGTTGCCCAAAACGTTCGTGCATCAGCAGTTCTGAAGGGTTAGGCGGAATCTGACCACGGGGAATAAAATCCAGCTTCTCCTGCCCACCATTATGAATCACGGCATCCATCTCTACCTGGCCTGACAACCAATCGGACAGACCGGGGGTCTGCCCATTTTCGAAGTAACGATGCAGGTGGCCTTTACGCATATCCGCATCGATCACAATCACACGTTGACCAATGGAGGCGAGCACTTCGCCCATATTGGCGCTGATAAAGGACTTGCCGACTTCCGGGCTGGGGCCAGAGATCATCAGCACATTGTTACCCGCTTCCATCATGGCAAAGTGCAATCGGGTCCGCAGGCTGCGCAAGGCCTCCACAGCCAAGTCCGCCGGATTGGTACGGGCCAGCAATGGGATATATTTATTTTCTGATTTTCGCTTTCGAGCTTTAAAAATTTTCTGGTCCTGTTTTTGCTGTTCTTCAGACAAAGGAACACTGCCGTAAACAGCAATCCCTAGTTCCTCCAGCTGCTCAGGACTTTGAATACCCCGATGAAGCATCGCACGAACGAGCACATAGCCAACAGCAAGCATTGCGCCAACAAGAATCGAAACAATCACTACTACAGCCTTTTTCGGCTTTACCGGATTTGCCGGCACCATTGCATCATCAATGATTCGTACATTACCCACTGTACTGGCTTTCATGATGCGCAATTCTTGCACCTTGTTGAGCAGCCCAACATAAATCTGCTGGTTAACCTCTACATCACGCATCATACGCAATACTTCCTGCTGGGTTTCCGGCAGGCGTTTGATGTCTGCTTCAATCTGGGCTTTTTCCTGTTGCAGGGACTGACGCTGGCGAATCAGAGTGCGGTAGGCAGGGTGAGACTGCGTAAAACGTGAGGAGATTTCACTTTCCTTGATTTTCAGCTCGTTGAGTTGAGCGTCCACAGTGACAAGGCGCTCTAAAGTCGACTGTGTTTCGAGAGTCAGGTCGACGGACTCGTTTTTAAGCCGATACTGATTGAGCGCTTCCTCTGAGCTCATCAGTTTATCCTTTAGCTCTGGCAGCTGCTCGTTCAGGAATTCCAGGCTATTTTCAGCTTCTGCAGCGTTACGCTGAATATTTTGAGTAAGGTAAACCTCGTTGATCGCGTCAAGCACCTTACGGTTTTTTTCCCGAACCGGACCTTCATAGCTTATAGCTAAAATCCCAGTATCTTTGCCACGCTCAGCAATGGCGAGATTCTGTCGAATACCCTCAATAACAGCCAGGCGCTCTTTCTGTACTAATAGCAAGTCTTCACTACCCGGCTGCCACTGGCCGATTACCAACCGCAGTCGCCCTTGCATACCACTAATAGGCTGCCCCACAGGTCCTTCTGCTACCAATTCATCCTCGTAATACAGTTGCGCATTGCCATTTTCTGATGCGCGCAACGTGAAAACTTCATCCTGCCACTCTTCCGGCACAGAGAAGTGTTCAATGGTGACGAAGGTTTCCGAATCCCGGAAGCCTGCAAACAAGGGGCGAGCACGGCTATCTTCCAGCGGTGCAGGGGCGCCAAATTTACCCAGTATGGGAAGACGGTCCGGTTCCAGCATCACCTGCATATTGAAGCGGTCGATAACTTGCCCCAGCACCATACGAGAGCGAATCAATTCGATTTCTGCAGAGGCTGACGACTCTTCTGCGAACATTTCACTGATTTCTTCAAAGCCGGGTACGCCACTTTGCTTTTCTTCCACTTGCAGCAGCGCATCGGCCTTGTAGATCGGCGTGGCCAGCAAGGCATAAGCGACACCAAGGCCCCCTGCCAGTACGGTGATCGCAATGATCAGGCCCAGGTGATCTTTCAATACCGCAATCAGCTTGAGCAGGTCGATTTCATCATCGCTAGTGCCGTGATGCGGTTGCTGGGCTTGGCGTGTTTCTGTCATTCCCTGTTATTCCTTGCTGGTCTGTTACAGGTCTTGTCTGTTTGGCGGATCGCTGGCGTGATGCCTTGGCGTTTCCGGCTTTTCAAATTGCCATGCGAGCATGGCTCCTACAGGGGTAGGGGGTTAGTGGAGCTTGCTGGCCCAGGCGGTGGTTGCCTCGGCGATGCGTTGGTAGACCTGCTCGAAGACTTCCCTGCTCCGTTTGTACGGATCCGGGATGTCTTGCTGCCCATTCCATTGGGTCAGCAGGAATACCTTGCCACTACTTTCAGGATAACGTTGTGTCAATTTGTCACGCTGGCGCTTTTCCATTACCAGAATCAGATCGGCCTCTGCGCACATTTCCCGGCTGAGCTTGCGGGCCACATGGCAGGGGGCAGGCTGACCGTCGGCTTCCAGCATGGCCTGTGCGGTAGGCTCCATGCCCTGCCCCTCAAGCCCCACCAGCCCTGCAGAGCTGATCTGCTTATCGGGGCACTGGGCTTTCAACAATGCCTCGGCGGTCGGGCTACGGCAGATATTGCCATCGCACAGCACCAAAATCCGGTTAAACATTATTCGTCCAGATCCCGAATGCGGTCTGCGCCAAGGGCGCCATAGTAGATAGTCTGGAAGGTCGGCATGATGTTCTTGATCAGGCGGTTCCAGCGGGCAATCGGTGCTACGGTCACATACACGATGTCACGGCTTTGCAGCGGGAAGCTGTCGGCCAGAATCAGGGCGGTAGCGTCTTTGGCATTGAGCTGGTAGACATCGACCAGGTGTTCGCTGCCTTGTGGTGCACGGCGAATCACGAAGATCCCGGAGGCATCGGCGGTGTTTTGATCATAACCGCCTGAGGCGGACAACGCTTCGGCAAGGGTGAGACCATTACGGGTCATGGGCACTGGCATGGCTTCATTCACTTCGCCCATGACAAACACCTTGTTGTCATCGTTACGGGCCACGTTCAATACATCACCGGCCTGCAGCAGAACGTTCTGGCTGGCGTTACCCCGCTGGTAAATCTCACGCAGGCTCAGGGAGTAGTCCTTGCCCGCACGGGTCAGGGTGACATCGCTCCAGTCGGCCACTTCGGTCAGACCGCCGGCGGCATTCACCGCGTCCAGTAAACGCATGGGCACGTTGGTCACGGGGTAGGCGCCCGGTTTCATGACCGACCCGGTGACGTAGACTCGCTGGCTGCGGAAGCCCGCTACCATCACGTCTACCTGGGGGTTTTCAATATATTCGGCCAGCCGGTCTGCAATGAGATCACGAATTTCAGTGACCTTCAGGCCTTCGACCTGGATCTTGCCAACGTAGGGATAAAAGATGCTTCCGTCGTTATGAACCCAGTTGCCGGATTCTTCTGCGCTACGCATGGAGCCCGCGGGAATGGTCAACTCGGGATGATCCCAGACGGTAATTTGCAACACATCACCGATGCCGACGATGTAGTCGTAACTGCCGGTATCGATGTTGAGGTCAGCGGAGGGAGAGGCCAGCGCGGCCTGCTGCTGAGCCTGTGAAAGGACCGCCGTATTGATGGGGTAGATTTCAACGGTGTCTTCCAGCTCTGGGATGTCATCGTTGTCATCGTTTTCGTTGAACCAGCCCGGGGAAGACATGTGGGAGCCCGGGGCAAACGCACAGCCGCCAAGCATGGCCAGGACGATGCCAAGCACGGCAATTCTGGAAAGAGGGCTAACGTTGTTGGTCATATTCATCCTGATAGTTAATTGCCAGTCGCCACATCACACGGAATGCTTGCCCTGGTCGGTGTCCTTTTTACCGCTCGCCCGGTTGTCTGGCCACATGCACTCGAAGGCACGCTACCGCCACACTGACCATTATCCAGCGTATTCTGGGCTCCCGACAGGCCTGGCGACTCAGCATCGCTGGCGCTGGGGTTAATCGCTTAATCGCCGCGGGAAATATCCCCGACGGCAAGGGCCAATTTGTGCTGTTTCTCCAGCATTGAGATCAGCACGATAGCCCGCTCTTCCCCGTTGAACCGATCGAATACGGCGTCGAGATCGGCAAACGGTCCTCGGGTGATGCGCACCGCATCGCCCGTCTTGAATATCTGTTCTGCCCCTTCGGCAGCCCCTGTACGGGCCATGATGGCCCCCATGGCTGCACGGGGAATGGGTGTCGGCTGGCTACCGAAGCGAACCAGCCTTAACACCCCCCTGGTGGAACGGATCACGCTCCAGTCTTCACCGCCTACCTTCAGTTCAATAAACAGGTAACCGGGAAACAGGGATTCAAGCTTCTGCTTTCTGGCACCAGAGCGTATGCGCTCGACCTGGACCTGCGGGAAAAAACATGTAAAACCTTGATTGATCAGGTTTTCATGCGCCCGCTGCTCCTGGCCGGGTTTGCACTGCACGGCGTACCAGTTGGCTTCACCCTGAGCACAGGGCCCGGGCGGTTCGTCGTTCATGGTCATGCCTTCCCTGGCAAGTTGCATGGTTAAACCCCGGCCATTAAATGCCCAGTTCGGCCATGATCTGTTTTACACAAGCTTCGATATCGTTTTCAGCGGTGTTGATGGTGATTTCCGCTTTTTCCGGCGCCTCGTAGGGGCTGTCGATACCGGTGAATTCCTTGATTTCGCCCGCACGGGCTTTTTTGTACAGACCTTTCGGGTCACGCTTCTCGCACTCTTCCAGCGGTGCGTGGACAAATACTTCCACGAATTCACCGTCATCAAACAGTTCGCGGGCAGCGTCACGGTCGGCACGGAACGGGCTGATAAATGCCGTCACCACGATCAACCCCGCATCGACCATCAGTTTGGCCACTTCCGATACGCGACGAATGTTTTCGGCACGGTCTTCATCGCTCATGCCCAGGTTTTTGTTCAGACCGTGGCGAACATTGTCACCGTCCAGCAGGTAGGTGTGCTTGCCCTTCTCGGTCAACGCCACTTCCAGGGCGTTGGCAATGGTGGACTTACCCGCACCGGACAGGCCTGTCAGCCAGATGCACACCGGCTTCTGGTCTTTCTGGCTGGCACGGTCGCCCTTGCTGATATTGGTCTCGTGCCATACCACGTGGGCCTTGGAGTCGTGCTTTTTCTGCTGGTAGGGGGTGCTCATGAAACAATGTCCTCACATATACACAGGGCTAGGGAAAGAAAGGCCAGACCACCGGGACCAACGTCACAGTGACCAACGCAACCAGTACGCTCATGGGTAGCCCGACCTTCAGGTAATCCACGTACCGGTATCCGCCCGGCCCCATGACCATCAGATTGGTCTGGTAACCCAGCGGTGTCATAAAACTGGCCGAGGCGGCAAACATGACCGCGACAACAAACGGCAACGGGCTGGCTTCCAGCCAGCGTGCCACTTCCAGCGCGACCGGGAACACCAACACTGCCGCGGCATTATTGGTGATCATTTCGGTGAACAGCGCGGTGACCAAGTAGACCATAAGCAGGGCAACCCAGGGGCCCACATTGCCCGACAAGAGCACAGATTCGACAATCCAGTTAGCCGTGCCGCTCTTCTCTACGGCTTCGCCCACTGCAAAAGATGCGCCAATGACCACCAGAACCGACAGGTTGACGCTGACGGTAACCCGGGCGCGATTGGCGGTAACACAGCGGCTGACCAGCAGGATGCCTGCAGCCACCATGGAGGCTTCAAGGGTAGATACCCAGCTAAAGGCCGCTGCGACCAACATGCCCACCAGCACCATGACCGCCAGCGGCGCCTTGCGGAAGTCTGGCGGAGAGGAGTCCTGAAGCGGGCTCACCAGCATGAAGTCTCGACGATACTGATACTGGGAAACAAACGACTTGGCGGTTTCCAGCAACAGGGTGTCGCCCACCCGCAGCTCGATGTCCCCTACTTTGCCCGACAGACGCTTACCGTTACGGCTGATGCTCAGAATGGCAGCCTGGTACTGAGTGCGAAAAGCGGATTCTTTGACGGTTTTGCCAATGGCGGGAAATTCCTGGCTGAGGATCACCTCGACCAGGCAGCGTTGGTGGTTATGCAATTCCAGTTTGTGGGAACCCGCATGGGCAGGCACCAGACCATTAAAGCGCTGCAGTTCCCGGGCGCATTCCGGGGCGCCGATGAACACGAGCACATCTTCGACTTCCAGCGGGGTATCAGCCCCTACGGCAGTCAGCAGGCGATCACCGCGCTGAATTTCAGTGAGGTAGCCATGCGCCAGGTTACGCAGACCTGCCTCACGGATGGTTTTACCGGCCAGCGGGCTGGGGTTGGAAATACGCATTTCCACGTTGTATTCGCGGGCATTTTCCAGCTGCTCCATCAGACCTTTGCGTTCCGGCAACAGGTGGCGACCGATAAACAGCAGGTATAAAGAGCCGATGATCAGCAGCGGAATGCCCACCCAGGCCAGGTCAAAAATCCCGAATCCCGGCAGGCCATGGGCTTGCACCATGCCATCGACTACCAGGTTGGTGCTGGTGCCGATCAGGGTACAGGTACCGCCCAGAATCGCCGCGTAGCTGAGCGGCAGCAGGAATTTGGAGGGTGACATTTTCAGCCGCTGCGCCCAATCCTGCACGGCCGGGATCATCATGGCGACCACGGTGGTGTTATTCAGGAACGCACTGAGCAATGAGGTAGGCACGATCATGCGGGTCTGGCTGGCCAGCACGGTTTTCGGACTGCCAAGCAGACGGTGCGCGACCCAGTAAATCGCGCCAGTGTCCCGCAAGGCGGCGGAAACCACATAGAGCGCACCAATGGTCATCAAACCGGGGTTGGCAAAGCCTTTCAGGGCTTCCGATGGGGTAATGATGCCGTAGAGCAACAACAGGGTCAGGGCCGCCATCATGGTCACGTCGGCAGGCACCTTGTTGGTGGCCAACGCCGCGAGCACCATGATCAACACGGCTATGGTGAACACCATATCTGGTGTCATAGGTTCCCTCACCCTTAAAAGAGAAATGAATCACATTTCTAAAGCCGGCCAATTCTACGGCTTGCGCATATGCTGTGCAAAGAGCATCTGTCACCAGAGTGTCTCATTGCGTGCATGTCGCACTGACGGCGTGCAGCTTCCTTGCCATTTCGTACAGCAACCCCTTTGGCACGCAAAATCTTGATGATCCGGCCTGGAGGGGGCCCATAATCTAGCAAATTTATGACAGTTTTGTGCGATTAGATGGGTATGTTACTCAAGTCTTACAATTGGGCAGCACTATTTCTGTGCATTAAATGGTCGTGCGCTCAAATATGCACCAGCTTTGGGCGCCGCCCAGCAACGAAGGCCATATGCGCTCTCACCCACCCTCACCCGCTCGATGCAATTGAGCATTCGCGTTACGAATGGATCGCCATGCAAGCATTGCTCCTACAGATCGTCAGCACCCAGTGGTCTGGCTAGGGGGCCAGGTCGGTCAGGGCCTGGATGATGGGGGTATCCCCTTCAATCACATCGAATTCGGTATGGTCGAGGGGCGCTCTGGCAGTCTCCGCCAGCACCTTGGCCACGTCTTCACGGGTGATATCACCAAATTCGGTCAACCTTGGCGCCAACGTCACCTTGCCGGTGGGAGGGGTTTCGGTAAGGCGGCCGGGACGGACAATGGCGTACGCCAGTCCGCTCTGGCGAAGGTGGTCGTCTGCTTTGCCTTTCGCCTCAAAATAATGCCGTAGTGCATCCGGACCTGAGCCCGGTTCGTCAGCGCGCATGGAGCTGACAATAATAAAACGCCCTACCCCGACCTCTTTGGCTTGATCGATCAGACTGATGGCCCCGTTCTGGTCTACATCAATGGTTTTTTCCGGCCCCGTGTGAGGCCCAGAACCTGCTGTAAAGATCACCAGGTCCTGACCAGAAAGCGCCTCGCGACAATCGCCTTCCAGGTCTGCTACCACGGTTTCATGGGCACCAAGCTGACGCAGGTCGGCCTGCTGGGCAGGGTCACGCACCATGGCGCGCACTCGCTGGTTGTCAGCGACTAGATGAGGAATCAGACGGCGGCCAATTTTACCGTTGGCTCCGGCGATCAAAATATTCATGGTTACCTCCTTGCTGTTGAGGTAACCATGGTTGTGGTCGACAGGATTTCAAGGGGGCCGCCGCTCAGACCGCCGCTTGCCTGGGGACCGCGGCGCTGGCAGCCTCGACTTTTACCGGGATGCCGTTCAACTGTGCCATGGCGGTGACCGCTTCGACACGGGTGGTACCGACCACATCGTTGACGCTGGCGCCTCCGGCGCGGCGTGCCACATCCATTTGCACCCCTTTGCGATCATGCCCCCAGCCATGCGGAACACTGATCACGCCAGGCATGATGTCGTCGCTCACCCAGGCAGGCAGGGTAATGCTGCCGACCTCGCTGCGCAGGGTCAGGTCGTCGCCGTCTGTCACCCCCAGCCGTTCGGCATCCTGCGGGTGAATCAGGATATTGCAGCGGCTTTTGCCTTTCACCAGACGCTGGCTGTTGTGCAGCCAGGAGTTGTTGCTGCGGACATGGCGGCGGCCGATCATCAGCATCTCGTCCGCTTTCGGGGGTTTGGGTACCGGCAGCCCCTGCAGGGCACGGAAATACAACGGCGGTACCAGGTTAATACGCTGGCTGCGGGTGTAGAGTCGCTTGGGCAGAGCACGCTGAAGCGGCCCCAGATCAATGCCGTGGGGCTGGGCGAGCACCTTTTTCAGCGTCAGCCCCTTGTGCTTGCCACGCAGGACCTTCCAGGCCAACTTCGGCAGGCTACGCAGCCCTGCCCGCTTCAGAATGGCCATGCTGCGCCCGCCAGTGCCATAAGGCCCCAAACGCAGGCCCAGGTCGACAATGCCCCTGTCGGTGAGCTTGCGCATGAAGCGATCGGTGGCTTCCACCTGGAAGCGTTCCCGGCGACTTTCTGCCTTGAGACGCCCAAGCCGGGTAGCCAAGCCCAGCAGGATTTCCCAGTCGTGCAGGCTGCCTTCCGGTTTTTCCACCAGCGGCTCGCTGAATTTGACCACATTGCGGACCGCCACAGCCTGGAAAATCGGGTCGAACTGGGCATGCTCCAGCTGCCCCGTGGGCGGCAGGATGATGTCCGCATGGCGGGTGGTTTCGTTGATGTACAGATCGATGCTGACCATGAACTCGAGCCCGGACAGGGCCTTGTCCATCTTGTTGCCGTCCGGGCAGGACAGCACCGGGTTGCCGGCATGGCTGATGAACGCCTTGATCTGCCCGGTACCCGGGCTGAGCATTTCATCGGCCAGGGTGGTCACGGGAAACTCGCCGCCAAATTCCGGGTAGCCGTGTACCCGGCTGCGGTAACGGTCAAAGCTCCCGGTTTCACCGCCAAGGGCACCGAAGGCCACAATATCGAAAGCGGGTTTGGTGAACATCACCCCACCCTCACGATCCAGATTGCCGGTCACAATATTGATGACATACACCAGCCAGGCACTGAGCGTGCTGTGGGCACTGGTAGTCAGCCCGACACGGGAGTAGATCGCAGCCCGGGGGGCCGTGGCGATATCCCGGGCCAGTTTGCGAATCCGGTCGGCCGTCATGCCGGTGGCCTCTGCCACTTTTTCGGGGGTCCAGTTCTCTACCAGCCGCGCCAGCGTCCCCTGCCCGTCGAGAAAATCGGTGAGCCGCCCCGGCGCGACCAGCAGCTCTTCAAACATGACCTGCAACAGCGCCAGCAACAGATAGACATCCGAGCCCGGTCGAATGAAGTCATGCTCATCGGCAAGACGCGCGGTCTCGGTACGGCGGGGGTCCACCACCACCAGCTTACCGCCACGCTCCTGCAGGGACTTCAAGCGCCCGCGAATGTCCGGCACGGTCATAATGGAGCCATTGGAGGCCATGGGATTGCCGCCAATCACCATGAAATAGTCGGTACGGTCGATATCCGGAATGGGGAACAGGGCCTGGTGCCCGAATAGCTGCCAGGTCGCAAGCTGATGGGGCAGCTGGTCGGCAGAGGTGGCGCTGTAACGCTGGCGGGTGCCGAGGGCGTTAATCAGCGGCAGCAGGGTAAATAAGGCACCGTGATTGTGGGCGGTGGGGTTCCCCAGGTACATGCCCACACTGTTCTTGCCATGGCGTGCCTGAATGTCGTGCAGCCGACGGGCGGTTTCGTCCAGCGCTTCATCCCAGCTGATCGGCACCCATCCGTCCTTGGTGCGTTTGACCGGGTGACGCAGGCGGTCCGGGTCGTTGTGCAGGTCCTGCAGGGCCACCCCTTTGGGGCAGATATGGCCACGACTCAGGGGGTCGGCGCTGTCACCGCGAATCGCCAGAATTTCATCGCCCATGTGATCGATTTCGATACCGCACATGGCTTCGCAAAGGTTGCAGGTATGGTAGTGCGTCTGTTTCATCCGTGACCTCGTTCCTGGCGATAGCTGGGAAAACCGTGCCCCTTTTGATAACAGAGTTGCAAGGGGGATGCCATGACGGCGTTCCGCTCATGCAGCGGGCATAGCGCTTCCCCCACCTCTGCCAGAGGGCGGACTACCGTTCCGGGACTAGCAGCGCCTGCAAAGGCTGGCGCTGGGGTTTGAAACGGTTGATGGTCTCATCCGCTTCGTAGCCCAGCGATAAGCCGCACAGCAGCTTGTAGTTTTCCGGGATGCTGAAATGCCTTTCCAGTGGTGACCGCCAGATCGCCAGCGCGCCCTGGGCACAGGTGCCCAGGCCTGCATCGGTAGCCGCCAGCATCAAGCTTTGCAGGAAGATCCCTGCGTCCAGCGGGCTGTAAACGTTCAGCCCCTCGTGAACAAAGATGAACAGCGCGACTGGCGCATTGAAGAAGCGAAAGTTTTCCCGCATCTGCAAGTGACGGCCCATTTTGTCACCGCGCTCAATGCCGAGCAGTTCATACAGCTGCTGCCCGGTGGCGTTGCGGCGTGGCTGCAGATCCTTGGGGTAATCGGTGATCGGGCGGAAATCCCCGTCTGGCACGCCATCTTTGGTCACCATGGCTTTGAGCTGCTTGAACTTTGAGCCCCGCGCCAGACTCACCAGGTCATCGAACATGGGCGGCAACCGTTCACGCAAGTCTTCCAGCACCGCGCCTTTGGCAACCGCAATCTGATACGGCTGGGTGTTGGACCAGCTGGGAGCAGACGTGGCCATGGCCAGCAGTTCATTCAGCAATTCGTCACTGACCGGTTGATCGGTAAAGGCTCGCACGCTGTGACGCTGGGCCATGACGTCCTTGAATTCCATGGGGTACTCCTCGGGAGACAGTGGCACGACTATGCCAAATCCCTACAATACCCGGCCATGACCCATCACGACGCCAACCTGCAACGCCGAGCCAATTTTTCCCGGTGCCGCCAATACCGTTATGCCTTGTGGCGTCAGTGGGGCGAAGGCGATGATTTCATGCTGCTGATCGGTCTCAACCCTTCGACAGCCGACCACCGCCAGGATGACCCTACGATCCGCCGCTGCATGGGCTTTGCACGCGATTGGGGCTATGCCGGCCTGTGCGTGGCCAACCTGTTTGCCTACCGCGCCACCTACCCCAACGACCTCTTTGCCGCCCCGGAGCCAGTGGGACCGCAAAATGACCGATGGCTGCGAAAACTGGCTCGGGACGCTGATCTCGTCGTTGCCGCGTGGGGCAACCTGGGCCACCACATGGACAGAGCGCACACCGTGGCGCGGCAGCTGGATAACCTGCACGCCATCCGCATCAATCGTTCCGGCGATCCGGCCCACCCCCTTTACCTCCCCAAACACCTGACCGCCTCCCCCTGGGACGGTTATCGCCGCTAACCACGCTCTCCTCCCCCAGGAGCCATGCTCGCATGGCGATCTTTCTCCAGCGCCTTATCGCCATGCAAGCATGGCTCCTACAGGTTGTGTGTGGGGGGGGGGCGAGGCGGGCACTGCGCGCCTTGCCCCAACCTTCACCTGGGACGCGGATAATGGAAACAGGCTAATTTTAAAGGATCGACCGTGGCCGACCCCCGCGCCGACAATATCCGCCGTACCCGTGCCCTCACACTGGTGAGCCTGGCGCCCATGTACCTGCTTGCCATGTTGGCCTGGGCGGATCCGTGGCGAGAGATGGCACTCATGGCGCTGGTGGCCTATGCCGCCATTTCCCTGACGTTTGCCGGAGCCATCCACTGGGGCCGTGTGCTCGGGCAATTCAATAACAGCAACCAATTCCCCACCCAGCTTTTCGGTGTGCTGGCCGCGTTTATCGGTTGGGCAGGATTACTGCTGCCCCGGGAAATGGGGATCCCCATGCTTTGTGCCGGCCTCACCTTTGTCTGGGGCACGGAACAGATGCTGTTCAGTGATGATTTACCCAGCTGGTATCGAAAACTGCGCAACCAGCTGACGGGGGGCGCCGTGCTGGCCATGCTGATTGGCTGGGCGGCAGTGATGATGCCTATGTTCTAGCCCCCTACAGCGGATTCTCCCCCCCTGCAGCTTTTACCCTGTTTAGCATCCACGGATGGCAACGCCATAATTGCCCGGCTAGACTGTTGCAAACTCAAAGGGAGACACACTCCGATGCGTTCGACCCGCCACTTTTTTGCTTTCGTTACCGGCTTGCTCATCACCCCGGCCCTGTCCTTCGCTGCCAATGGCAACGTCAGTTATCAGCAGGACATCAAGCCGATTTTTGACAGCAAGTGCCTGGCCTGCCATGGCTGCTACGATGCGCCCTGTCAGCTCAAGCTGGAGACCATGGAAGGCCTGGATCGAGGCGCCAGCAAGCAACCTGTCTATAACGGTGGCCGCACCGAAAACGCCGATCCGACCCGGCTTTTTATCGATGCCCAAAGCACCGCCGAATGGCGTGACAAGGGGTTTTATTCGGTGGTGGATAGCGCCTGGGGCATGAAAGGATCGTTGCTGTACAAGATGCTGGAACTCGGCAAGCAGCACGAATTTTCCGCCAATCATAAACTCCCTGATGATATCCAGCTCGGCCTTGCCCGTGAAAACACCTGCCCGAACCCGGACGAGTTTGACGACTACGCAGACGACCGCCCGATGGAAGGCATGCCACTGGCCGTCACGGGCCTCACCGATGACGAATTCAGCACCCTGAAAGAGTGGATGCACCAGGGGGCGCCCATGGAGCCTCAAACCCTGACCCTGAGTGCCGATGAACAACAGCAGATTCAGGCCTGGGAAACCCTGCTCAACCAGAAAGACAAACGTCACCAGCTGGTGGCCCGCTGGCTTTACGAGCACCTGTATCTCGCTCACCTGTATTTTGGTGAAGAGGACAGCGAAACCCGGCCAGAGCACTTCTTCCAGGTTTACCGCTCCAGCACCCCTCCCGGTGAACCCATCCAACCCATCGGCACCGTGCGCCCCAATGACATGCCTCCGGAAAATTTCTGGTACCGCCTGGCACCGGTGAAGGGCACCCTGGTACACAAGACCCATATCACCTTTTCCCTGAACCCGGAAAAACTGGCACGGACCCAAAAGCTGTTCTTTGGCAGCGATTGGAACGTGGACACGCTACCCGGTTACAGCTATGACGATCGCGCCAATCCGTTTGTCACCTTTGATGCAGTGCCCGCCCGCGCCCGCTATCAATTCATGCTGGATAATGCGGAATACTTTGTGCGTACCTTTATTCGTGGCCCCGTGTGTCGCGGCCAGGTCGCAACAGATGTGATTCGCGACCAGTTCTGGGCGGTGTTCCAGGATCCGGATCACGATCTGTACATTAACGATGCGGAATACCGCGCCAAAGTCAGCGGCCTGCTGGGCCTGCCCGGTCAGGACGATGACCTGCTGGCGCTGGGCCCGGAATGGTACAAGTACCGCGGCAAACGTAACGACTACCTGAACCTGCGCAAGGAAGGCTACGGCCAATACGAGCCCGCAGGGCCCACCTGGGACAGCATTTGGGATGGCGATGGCCATAACCCCAATGCCTTGCTCACCATTCTGCGTAACCACGACAACGCCTCTGTGCGCAAAGGGTTGCTGGGCGATTACCCGCTGACTACCTGGGTCATGGACTACCCGTTATTCGAGCGGACTTATTATCAGCTTGTGGTGAACTTCAATGTCTTTGGCTCGGTGTCGCATCAGGCCCAGACCCGCTTGTACTTCGACCTGATTCGCAACGGCGCCGAACAGAACATACTGCGCTATTTCCCGAAAGACATGCGCCAGCCGGTGGTTAACAACTGGTATCAGGATGGTGGCAAGCTGCGGATGGAAATCAGCTATGCGTCCATCGATACCCAGAACCCGACAGGCATTGAGTTCAAGACCAGCACCCCGGTCAACGAATTCAACGATGAGCTGGTAAAACGCTTCAAGCACATCAATGCCCGCCCGGACCCGATCAACCGCTGCGACAGCGAACGCTGCCAGCGCCAGGATGTGGCCGCCTGGAAGCAGGAAGCCGATTCGAGCCTCAGCCAGTTGGCCTCACGCCGGGCCGCCAACCTGAAAGCCATCCACTACCTGCCCGAAGTCGCCATGATCCGCGTGGAAAACCGAGACGGAGAGCAGGAGGTGTATACGATGTTCCGCAATCGCGCCCACAGCAATGTGGCTTTCATGATGAATGAGGACATGCGCTACCAACCGGAACTGGACACCATCACGCTCTACCCGGGTGTGCTGACCAGCTACCCCAATTTCATGTTCAATCTGCGCACTGAAGACGTCGACGATTTCGTCAAACAGATGAATGCCGTGGAAGACGGAGATGACTTCACCAATCTGGTCACCCGTTTCGGCGTGCGCCGCACCCATCCCAGGTTCTGGGACTATTTCCACGCCCTCACCCGCTATATGGAAGCCAATGAACCCACCCAGGCGGCCGTGCTGGACATGAACCGCTACAAGAACCTGTAACCGCAGTAAGCACCACCCTCCCCTCCTTGTGGGAGCGGTGGTTCTGTGGAAACGGTGGTTCCACAAAGGACTGGGGTATCACTCCCGCCCGGGCGGATGGCGTCCGGGTGTCGTCCACACCCACCCCATCTCCTGACAAAACGCACCGCCATACCCTTTCCCCTTGCCCATGGCTAGGCCCACAGCGCCACCCCGGTTGCCTACTGGCCAGACTGGTTGGTCACATTGGTCAATGAGACTAAGCCGCCCCGCTTCATAATCGACTGCAATCGACAAAAACAACGAGGCTACTTCTCATGGCAAAAGATGCAGTAGGTTACGCGCTCACCGCGCTTAACCGTCTGGCCAGTTCCGACGTGCTGGACAAGCTGGGCATGCGCAAGAGCGTTGAGCGCCTGGCATACACGCTCACCAAAGGCGGCTTTCAGGTGATTACCACCACCGCCCGCACCTTCAAATCCAGCAAGCCCGGCAGCAAACCGGAGCGCCTGAACGCCCCCGGCCACACCAAAGACCTGTTTGATCTTGGTGTCACCGAAGAGCAACAGATGATCCGCGACAGCGTTCAGGCCTTTGCCACCGAGGTGCTGCGCGAGCAAGCAGAACACGCCGATGCCGCTCAGAAGACCAGTGACGAAGTGCTGGCTCAGGCCCAGGAACTGGGGCTGAATTTCTTCGCCGTGCCGGAATCCCTTGGTGGTGCCGCCACCGAACGCTCCACCGTCACCAGCATGCTGGTGGCCGAAGACCTGGCCCGTGGCGACATGGGGCAGGCCGTCGCGATTCTCGCCCCCATGGGTGTGGCCAATGCCCTGACCCAATGGGGTACCGCCCTGCAGCAAGACAAGTACCTGAGCACCTTCGCGGAAGAGAATCCGCCCAAGGCCACCATCGCCGTGTGCGAACCCCGCCCGCTGTTCGACCCCATGGCACTGCAAACCACCGCCCGCAAGGACGGCGACAGCTATGTGATCAACGGTGAAAAATCGCTGGTTCCGCTGGCCGGCGACGCCGAGCTGTTTCTGGTCGCCGCCCAGGCCGAAGACGGCCCCGCCGTATTTATTATCGAAGGCGGCAGTGAGGGTTTCACTGTCGGCGAAGATCCCTCCATGGGCATTCGCGCCAGTGCCCAGCGCCCGCTGACCCTGGACAACGTTCGGGTTCCGGCAGAAAACCGCCTGGGGAACGGCGACTTCGATTACCGCGCCTTTGTCGATCTCGGCACTCTCGGCTGGTGTGCACTGGCCATCGGTGCGTGCCAGTCCGTACTGGACTACGTGGGTCCGTACTGCAACGAGCGTATCGCCTTCGGCGAACCGATCAGCCATCGCCAGTCCGTGGCCTTCATGATCGCCGACATTGCCATTGAGCTGGATGCCATGCGCATGCTCACCTACCGCGCCGTGTGTCGCGCCGAGCAGGGCAAATCGTTCCAGCGCGAAGCCCACCTGGCCCGCACCCTGGTGAAAGACAAAGCCATGAAAATTGGTACCGACGGCGTCCAGCTGCTCGGCGGTCATGGCTTTACCAAAGAGTACCCGGTGGAACGCTGGTATCGGGATCTGCGTGCCGTCGGTGTCGCCTTCGGCGGCCTGCACCTGTAAGGAGGGAGCACATCATGAATATCGAAATTCCCAAGAAGTTCAAACCCCTGATCAACAACGCTTATCAGGTGGCACAAAGCACCCTCCGCCCCCTGTCACGCAAGTATGACCGTGGCGAGCACGACTACCCCAAAGAGCTGGATATGCTGGCAGCAGTGCTGGATGGCTTCAACGAAGGCGACCCGGCCAACTCTGCGGGCGCCGCAACCACCGGCAAGGGCACCCGTGAAGATGAAGGCGGTGTCAAAAATGGCTCCAACATGGGCGTATGCCTGGGAGCCATGGAAATGTGCTACGGCGACACCGGCTTCCTGCTGGCCATGCCCCGCCAGGGCCTGGGCAATGCCGCTATTGCCGCCGTCGCCAACGAAGAACAACTGGAACGGTTCAAGGGCAAGTGGGCCGCCATGGCCATCACCGAGCCCGGTTGCGGTTCTGACTCCGCCGCCATTCGCGCCACCGCCAAGAAAGATGGTGATCACTACATCCTGAACGGTGAGAAGATCTTCGTGACGTCCGGCCAGCGCGCCGACTGCGTGGTGGTATGGGCCAGTCTGGACCCGAAGCTGGGCCGTGCGGCCATCAAGTCTTTCGTGGTGGACTGGGGCACACCGGGCATGGAACTCGCACGCCTGGAGAAGAAACTGGGCATTCGCGCGTCCGACACTGCCGCCATCAACTTCGTGGATTGCCGCGTTCCTGCGGAGAACCTTTTGGGCTCCCCGGAAATCGACACCAAGAAAGGGTTTGCCGGGGTCATGGAGACCTTCGACAACACACGCCCGCTGGTGGCGGCCATGGCAATCGGTTGTGCCAAAGCCTCACTGGAGCGCATCAAGGAACTGCTGAAGGAGCACATGCAATACGACTTCAGCAAACCGGTAGACAACTGCTCAGCCATCGAAGCGGAAATCTACAAGATGGAAGCAGACTGGGAAGCAGCCTACTGGCTGGCCGTGAAAGCCGCCTGGATGGCAGACAACAAGAAAGCCAACACCCTGGAAGCGTCCATTTCCAAGGCCAAGGCCGGACGTGTCGGCAATTACATCACCTTGCGCTGTGTGGAACTGGCAGGCAGCCTGGGCTATACCGAAGATGAATTGCTGGAGAAATGGGCCCGCGATTCGAAGATTCTGGACATCTTTGAAGGCACCCAGCAAATCCAGCAACTGGTCATCGCCCGTCGGGTGCTGGGGCTGAGTTCGAAAGAACTGAAGTAACCCTGCCCGGGACTAAAAAACGCCGCCTTGTGCGGCGTTTTTTTATAGCTAACCGCACGGGGCTCGCAGCAACCCCTCGTACAGATTCTGGAGGGGTCCGAGGCCCGGCGTGGCGATGACATCACCCCCGTCCCGTGTAGGGGCTATGCTTGCATGGCGATCTTATCCCGCGCTTTATCGCCATGCGAGCATGGCTCCTACAGATTGTGTGGGGCGCCGCCGAAGGCGGGTGCGGCGACGACATCACCCCCGCCCCGTGTAGGAGCTA